>NZ_JAYMZR010000004.1:0-89198 GCF_035828615.1 Streptomyces sp. H27-D2
GAGCCGCACGCCCAGCGAGCATCCCCCCGGCCCCCGCGCCCCTTGCCCCCGGAAGTTACACGCTTGTTCGACGTTGCGCGCCCCTTACTCGTCAGAAGCACCCCGGAATGCCCGAATCCCCGCCATTAACGCCTACTTCACCGCCGAAACGGATCGTTCCCACACCGGAGGAGATCTTGTTGACGATACGGCTGCGGCCCCGCCCGTACGGTGTGTACGGGCGGGGCCGAGGGACTGCGGTGAGGCTGTACTGCGGTGTTGCCGCGCCGCGGGGTCTGCTGCGGCGCGGCGTGGGTCCGGTCCGGGATCGGGCCGGGATTTGTCCGGGATCAGGCCCGGATCTGGCTGCGATCAGCTGCCGAAGGCCAGGGCGCGGTAGGTGTCGTCACCCAAGGTCCCGCCGGCGAGCAGATTCTGGCCCAGGAACAGCCGTCCGTGCTCATAGACCGGGAATTCCGTGTAGCTGCTCGGGCGCAGCTTGTTCTCGGCGTCCCGCGTGCTGGTCGGGAACTGGAGGTACTCCGTCTGATCGCCGTTCGCCGGATCCAGGCTGAGCACCTTGCCGCCCTTGTCGTACGTCGGCTCCATGTAGGCGATGATCTTGTCACCGCTCATCCGCAGCGGCGTGAACTTCCGGTCCTTGCCGGCGTCCGAGCGCCACTTGGGCTTGCCGGTGGCCAGGTTGAAGGCGACGATCTCATTCGTCTCCGAGAAGGCGCCGCCGCCCCCCTCGTGCTCCTTGGACGGCATGTAGAGCGTGTCATTGCCGACGGCGACGGTATGGCAGGAGTCGACCTCGGAGTCGCACTCGGGCTCGTACTTGCCGCTCTCCAGCGAGATCTTCGAGCGCATCTCGCCCTTCTCGTCGATGGCGATGGCGTCGGTCGGCTTGTAGTCACCCGCGACGACGAAGATCACCGCCGGCGATGAGGAGGCCACGGAGACCCGCTCGATGCCGGGCGGGACGTCATAGGTCCACTTGGGCTTGCCCGAGATCGGGTCCACCTTCTGCACCCGCAACTGCTCCTCGCCCATTTCACCGCACTGCACGACGGAGACCAGGTCCTTGCCGCCGGTGAAGCCCTTGTCCTTGCACTTGCTCGTCGCGGACGTCTGCCACAGCGGTTCTCCGCCGCTCATCCGGTAGGCGGCCGAACCCCAGCCCCAGCCCGCGGCGACGACGCCGTCGCTGATGGCCACGTCGGCGAGCTGCCCGGAGGCGTCGTCGGCGTTGGGCATCGTCTCCTGCCAGAGCTTCTTGCCCTTGTCCAGGTCGAGGACGGCGATCTGGCTGCAGGGCTCGCGCCCCCCGGTCTTGGCATCCGGCCGCTTGCCCGCCTCGAAGGTGATGGCCGTCTGGTTGTCCTCGGTGACCGACCTCGACGCACCGCAGATCACGCCGTCCAGCGGGATCTTCCAGCGCAGCTTGCCGGTCTCGACGTCGAATCCCTCGATGCCGTAGAGCGTGGGCTTCGCGTACGTCTTCTCGGTGGCCCAGGAGCCGCCGACGTCGATGATGTCCTTCTTGCCCAGGGCGGGCACGGGGACGTTGAAGAGCAGCTTGCCGGTGGAAATCGTGGGCTTGGTCTCCACGGTCTCCCGGACCGGCACACCGGTCGTTCCGCCGGGCTTGCCCTTGTCGCCGCCGCCCCCGCCGGTGGTGCCGCCCGAGCTCTTGGACTCGTCGTTCTTGCCGTCCGAGCCGCTGTCCTTGGACACGATCAGGACGCCGCCACCGATGATCAGCACCAGCGCGACGACCGCGCTGACGATGATGATCATCCGGTTCCGCTTCTGGTTGCCGCCGCCCTGCGGGGGCTGCCCGCCGGGGAACTGCGCCTGCGGCGGGTACATGCCGTACTGCTGCTGGCCGGGCTGCGGGGGCTGGCCGGGGTAGCCGTAACCGGGCTGCTGGTTCGGGTAGCCGTACGAGGGCGGCTGACCGGGCTGGCCCTGCTGACCCGGCTGGCCGGGATAGCCGTACGACGGGGGCTGCTGGCCCGGCTGCGGGGGCTGCCCCGGGTAGCCGTAGGACGGCGGCTGCTGGTTCGGGTAGCCGTACGACGGCTGCTGCCCGTACGCCGGAGCCGGCGGGGCCGCCGGCGGCGTGGGGGGAGCGGCCGGAGCCTGCGGCGGCTGCGCGGGCGTCTGCGGATAGCCGTAGCCGGGCTGACCCTGCGGCTGGCCCGGGGCAGGAGCGCCCCCGGCCGAACCGGGAGCTGGATCCTGGGGCGCGCCGAAGCCGCCCTGCGGCGGCTGGTTGGGCGGCTGGGGCGGCTGTGACATCAGGGATTCCTTATGTACGCGGGTCCGACGCCCGTCCGGCTTCCCCCGCGATCCCGGCGGTGCAAAACCTCCGGGAAAGAGCGAATCGGGCACGAATCCCGCCGTTCAACGGCCATCTAGCGGGGGTTCTTTGTATCACTGAGCACCCTCATCAGAACGGACCGGTCCGCTGGAATCCACTGGAAACCATGGGTGGGACCGGCCCGTGACGCGACTGTTACGGCTGTGGCCCCAGCCGTTACCTTCGCCGCCGCTTACCTCAGCTCGCGTCCTCGGCCAGCTCCAGCCACTGCATCTCCAGGCCGTCGCGCTCCGACAGCAGGTCGCGCAGTTCCGTGTCGAGCTTCGCGACCAGCGCGAAGTCCGTGGAGTTGTCGGCGATTTGGGTGTGCAGCTTCGCCTCGTTGTCCACGATGCGGCTCAGCCGGCGCTCGATGCGCTGGAGTTCCTTCTTCGCGGCGCGCGTCTCGCCGGACGTCTGCTTCGCCTCGGCGGGGGCGGCCGACGCGCGGGGCGCGGCCGGGGCGGCGGCGGCCTGGGCCGCCAGCACCCGCTGGCGGCGCTCCAGGTACTCGTCCAGGCCGCGCGGCAGCATCCGCAGCGCCGCGTCGCCGAGCAGCGCCATGACCTTGTCGGTCGTCCGCTCGATGAAGAACCGGTCGTGGCTGATGACCACGAGCGATCCGGGCCAGCCGTCGAGGAGGTCTTCGAGCTGGGTGAGGGTCTCGATGTCGAGGTCGTTCGTCGGCTCATCCATGAAGAGCACGTTCGGCTCGTCCATCAGCAGCCGCAGGATCTGCAGCCGGCGGCGCTCGCCGCCGGAGAGGTCACCGACCGGCGTCCACTGCTTCTCCTTGGTGAAGCCGAACTTCTCGCACAGCTGCGAGGCGCTCATCTCGCGGCCCTTGCCGAGGTCGACGCGCTGCCGGACCGACTCCACGGCCTCCAGCACCCGCCACTTCGGGTGGAGCTCCGCGACCTCCTGGGAGAGGTAGGCGAGCTTGACGGTCTTGCCGACCACGACCCGCCCCGACGCGGGCTGCACCTCGCCGGACGTACGGTGCGCCTCGGTCATCGCGCGCAGCAGCGAGGTCTTGCCCGAGCCGTTGACGCCGACCAGGCCGACCCGGTCGCCCGGGCCGAGGTGCCAGGTCAGGTTCTCCAGCAGCGTCTTGGGACCGGCCTGGACGGTGACGTCCTCCAGGTCGAAGACCGTCTTGCCGAGCCGCGAGTTCGCGAACTTCATCAGCTCGGCGGTGTCGCGCGGCGGCGGCACGTCGGCGATCAGCTCGTTGGCCGCCTCGATGCGGTAGCGCGGCTTGCTGGTGCGCGCCGGCGCGCCCCGGCGCAGCCAGGCCAGCTCCTTGCGCATCAGGTTCTGCCGCTTGGACTCCTCGGTCGAGGCGATGCGCTCGCGCTCGGCCCGCGCGAAGACGTAGTCGGAGTAGCCGCCCTCGTACTCGTGGACGGCGCCGCCCTGCACGTCCCACATGCGGGTGGCGACCTGGTCCAGGAACCAGCGGTCGTGGGTGACGACCACCAGCGCGGAGCGGCGGGACCGCAGGTGCTTGGAGAGCCAGGCGATGCCCTCGACGTCGAGGTGGTTGGTCGGCTCGTCGAGGACGACCAGGTCCTGGTCGTCGATGAGCAGCTTGGCGAGCGCGATGCGGCGGCGCTCGCCGCCGGACAGCGGGCCGATCACCGTGTCGAGGCCGTGCTCGAACCCCGGCAGGTCGAGACCGCCGAAGAGCCCGGTCAGCACATCGCGGATCTTGGCGTCGCCCGCCCACTCATGGTCGGCCATGTCGCCGATGACCTCGTGCCGGACGGTCGCGGCGGGGTCGAGCGAGTCGTGCTGCGTGAGCACGCCGCTGCGCAGGCCGCCGGCGTGGGTGACCCGGCCGTCGTCGGCCGATTCGAGCTTGGCGAGGATGCGGATCAGGGTCGTCTTCCCGTCCCCGTTGCGGCCGACGACGCCGATCCGGTCACCCTCGGACACGCCCAGGGAGACACCGTCGAGCAGGGCACGGGTCCCGTAGACCTTGCCGACAGCTTCCAGATTGACGAGGTTGGCAGCCATTCCACTCCTGATTCTTCGCCCCTGCGGGCCCTATGAGTCGGTTAGCTTTCCAGAGTAGTCGCCGCTGGGGCACGGCAAATCCCGGTGCGGTGCCGGTGCGGTGCCGGTGCCGTGCCAGTGCGGTGCCGGTACCGCGCCAGGGCCGTGCCGGGCCCCTCGGGCTCGCCGGGGGCTACTGCGGCGGGGTTTGCACGGGTGGTGAGGGGGGTCGTACGGGGGGTGAAGGGGGCGGGGCGGCAGTCGGCCGGGGCCCGCTCGGCGCCGGCCCTCGTACGAGCGGCGGCCTGCTCCGCACGGCCCGCCCTCGCCCGTTTACGCACGGCCCGCCCTCATCCGGTTCCGCGCGGGCGTCCTCAGCCGCCGGGGATCGCGCGCGGATCCCGGCGGGCACCGCGCGCCCGGCCCGCCGTCTCGACGAGCAGCCAGCCGACGGCCGCCATCGCGACCGCCGCCGGGGCCGTGACGCGGACGACGACCAGCATCGCGCTGTGACCTTCCAGCAGGCCACCGAAGCCGACCATGGAGACGCCCAGCACGCCGAAGAGGCACAGCGTGACGCCGAGGGCGGCAGCCGGTCCGGTGGAGCGGCCGGCGGCGGGGGTCGCGGGTCCTGCTGCGGCGGGGCGCTCGAAGCGCCGGAAGGCGGCTACGAGCAGCGCGGTCACGCCGGCCGCCGCCGCGATGCGCAGCGGGACCTGCGCCCACCAGGCGGCGGTCGCCGGTTCCGGCGTCGGGAGGTCGAGGGCGAGCATGGCCCCGTACACCCCGAGCATCGCGGTGAGGTGCCAGAGGAAGGCCGTCATCGAAATGCCGTTGGCGGCGACCACCCCGCGCCAGACCCTGGGGCGCGCGAGCAGGCGTGCGGCGGGGGCGCGCAGCAGCTCGACCGCGCCGACGAGCCACAGGCCGTGGCAGAGCAGGGCGAGGGTGGGCGGCGCCATGTTGCTGACCTTCTCGCCCGGCATGCCCACCATGGAGAGCGGATACGGGCCGAAGGCCACCAGCGCCGCCGCGGCGGCGAGGCCGGCGCCGGCCATGGCCGACGGGACGCGCCAACCGGACAGCCGGCCGTCGGCCCGCAGGAAGCCGAGTTGGTGGACAGCGAGCCAGACGAAGGCGAAGTTGAGGAATTCCACGAACGGGACGTCGAACGCGAAGCGCAGCACGTCGACGCTCACCGCGCTCGCGACCAGCGCGCCGAACGCGCCCCATCCATACCGCTCGTGCAGCCGCAGCAGCGGCGGGGTGAACGCCACCATGGCGAGGTAGATGCCGATGAACCACAGCGGCTGAGCGACGAGACGAGCGGCGACTGCCGTCAGCGGGCCGTCGCCGCCGAGGAGTTGGACGACGAGCGCGCCCGCTCCCCACAGCCCGATGAACACCATGGTGGGTCGCAGCAGCCGTTGCAGCCGGGCGCGCAGGAACGGCGCGTACACGGATTCCGTGCGCCCCGCGCCCGGTCCGGCGCCGCGCTCCCCGGCGCACGCCTGCTTGCGCCGCAGCGAGCGGTAGGAGAGCGCGTGCGAGAAGCCCCCGACGAAGAAGAACACCGGCATGATCTGCAACAGCCAGGTGAGCGGCTGCAGTCGCGGTTCGAAGGCGAGCAGGTTGCCCACCTCGGCGCGGCCGTCGTCCCCGACGCTGATCGCGGCCATCAGCCAGTGCCCGAGCAGCACCGTACCGAGCGAGGCGACCCGCAGCAGGTCGATGTACCGGTCGCGCCCGGGGGGCGTGCCGTCGGCAAGATCGCGCACCTTCGTTCCCATGACCGCACCCTCGCCCGGGGAGCCGTCTCGGCGGAACGGCGACCGTACTCAAATCGCCGGCCTGGCTCGTGAGCATGTCTACTCAGGGGTGGGCGGAGGGGTGCGGCGGGCAGGGCGCGGCCGGAGGGGACAAGCGACGTCGGCCGCACCCGACGGAGCGGGTAGGCCCGTCCCCCACAGCGTGGTGCGATGTTGCCACGCGAGGTTCCGTCCGGGGCCACCAGTTCTGTGGGAGTACCGACCAGATCGGTGATGATCGCGTGAAAGCGGGTGTCGTAGTCGGCCTGGGTCGGCGCGAACCAGCCCGTGAGGGACAGCTCTTGGTCCCATCGGCGGCTGGGAGTTCCCATCCGTCATCGGTGTCACCTCTCCGCTGCGCAGCGGGTTCGCGGCCACTGGCCCGTACCTCAGTCGTCACGTCAGAGACTCCCCAGCGGGCACCGGATCGGCCGAAAACGTCCAGACCGCGCATGCCCAAGTGTCGCCCGGCTTCCCCGAGCGACAGTCAGCGCAGCACCCGCGCGCCCTCCGCAGGCGCCGCGGTGACCCGTACCGAGCGACACGTGCCCGACACGATCAGCGCCTCCGCGACGTCGGCCGCCGCCTCCGCGTCCTTGGTCAGGAAGGCGCAGGTCGGTCCCGAGCCGGAGACGAGCGCGGCCAGGGCGCCCGCTTCGGTGCCCGCGGTGAGGGTCGCGGTGAGGGAGGGGCGCAGTGAGACGGCCGCGGGCTGGAGGTCGTTGCTGAGGACCGTCGCCAGGGCCGTCGCGTCGCCGTGGCGCAGGGCGTCGAGCAGCGCGGGGGACGGCTCGGGGGCGGGGAGGTCGGCGAGGGTCGCGCCGGCGGGCGATTGCGTGCGCAGCCGGTCGCATTCGCGGTAGACGGCCGGGGTCGACAGGCCGCCGTCCGCGACCGCGAAGACCCAGTGGAAGGTGCCGGTGACCTCGATCGGGGTCAGCAGCTCGCCCCTCCCCCGGCCCAGCGCCGCCCCGCCGACCAGGCTGAACGGCACGTCGCTGCCCAGTTCGGCGCAGATGTCGAGGAGTTCGGCGCGGGCCGCCCCGGTGCCCCACAGGGCGTCGCAGGCGAGCAGCGCTGCCGCGCCGTCGGCGCTGCCGCCGGCCATGCCGCCGGCGACGGGGATGTCCTTGACGATGTGGATGTGCACCAGGGACTCCCGGCCGTGGCGTGCGGCGAGGAGTTCGGCCGCGCGGGCCGCCAGGTTCGTACGGTCCAGCGGGACCTGGTGCGCGTCCGGGCCTGAGACGGTGATCCGCAGGGCGTCGGACGGGGTGACCGTGACCTCGTCGTACAGGCCGACCGCGAGGAAGACGTTGGCCAGGTCGTGGAAGCCGTCGGGGCGCAGTCCGCCCACCGCGAGCTGGACATTGACCTTGGCGGGGACGCGGACGGTGACGGAGGCGGGGGCGGTCACGGGGCGGGGCTCCTCGGTCGGGCGTCGGACGGGTGTGCGTGCTGGTCGGGGGCGCTCGCCCGGGTTGTCGGGGGCGTGCGTGCTGGTCGGGGGGCGCCCGCCCGGTCGTCGGGGCGCGCGCCCGGGTCAGGAAGCGGGCTTGTGCTCGGGTCAGGAAGCGGGCTTGTGCTCGGCGATGGCTGCGAACTGCTCGACGGTGAGCGACTCGCCGCGCTCCTGCGGCGAGATCCCCGCGCCGACGAGCGCCAGTTCAGCCGCGGCTGCCGATCCGGCCCAGCCCGCGAGTGCGGCCCGCAGCGTCTTGCGGCGCTGCGCGAAGGCCGCGTCGACGACCGCGAAGACCTGCTTCTTGGTCGCGGTGGTCTCCACCGGCGCCGCGCGCCGGACGAGCGCGACGAGGCCGGAGTCGACGTTCGGGGCGGGCCAGAAGACGTTGCGGCCGATCGAGCCGGCGCGCTTGACGTCGGCGTACCAGGCGGCCTTGACGGACGGCACGCCGTAGACCTTGGAGCCGGGCGGGGCCGCGAGCCGGTCGGCGACCTCGGCCTGGACCATGACCAGGGTGCGCTCGATGCTGGGGAACTGCGCCAGCATGTGCAGCAGCACGGGCACAGCCACGTTGTACGGCAGGTTGGCGACCAGCGCGGTCGGGGCGGGCCCCGGCAGCTCGGTCACCTGCATGGCGTCCCGGTGGACGAGCGCGAAGCGGTCGGCCCGCGCCGGCATCCTGGCCTCGATGGTGGCCGGGAGGGCGGCGGCGAGGATGTCGTCGATCTCGACGGCGACGACCCGGTCGGCGGCCTCCAGCAGGGCGAGGGTCAGCGAGCCGAGTCCGGGCCCGACCTCGACGACGGTGTCGTCCGGCCGCACCTGCGCGGTCCGTACGATCCGGCGCACCGTATTGGCGTCGATGACGAAGTTCTGGCCGCGCTGCTTGGTAGGCCGCATGCCCAGGGCGGCGGCCAGTTCGCGGATGTCGGCGGGGCCCAGGAGCGCGGACGACGGCTCCGGGCTCGTGTTCTCGGCGTCTGTGGGGGCGGTGCTCACTGCTGAAGCTTACGGCCGCAGTGCGGCCACGGACTCGCCCCCCGTGTGACATAGAGCTGCTTCGCCCGGAACGTCTGTTCTCCGGCGGGTGCGTCCTGCGGCCGGCCGCTGCCTCCGATGGCCTGCCAGGTCTGCACGTCGAACTGGTAGAGCCCGCCGTACGTCCCGGACGCGTCCACCGCGTCCGGCCGCCCGCCCGCTTCGCAGTGCGCCAGCCCGGACCAGTTCAGCCCGTCCGCACCTTGCACCGAGGCCGGCATCGCCTTGGTGCCGACGTGCACCACCTGCGTGACGGGTTTCTTCACCAGCTCCGTCTTCACGCGCTTCGGTTTCTGCTTGACCCCGTTGACGGTGCGCAGCCGGTAGGTGACCCGGCGCAGGCCCTGTTCGCCCTGCCGGACCACCGATTCGGTGCCCTTGCTGAGCTCCGGGTCGGGCCGGCGCACCACGTCGAAGCCGATCGGCTCCTCGCGCACCTCCTGCGAGTCGGTGATGCGCAGCACGGAGATGGTCTGGCCTTCGCGCGGGAAGCTGTCCTTGGCCACGGAGGCGGCGTCCTGGCCGCGCAGCGTGATGCCCGCTTCGTCGAGTGCCTGCTGGACGGTGGCGGCGTTGGTGCGGACCGTGCGCTCGCGTCCGTCGACCATGAAGGTGATGGTCCGCTCGGTCCTTACGTTCAGATTCAGGCCGTGCCGGCCGATTGTCGCGGAGCGCGAGGCGGACAGGTACGCGCCCTCGGCGCGCACCCCGAACTGGCGCAGCGCGCCGTCCACCGTGCGCGCCGTCGTCCACACCCGGCTGCGGACGCCGTCGAGGGTGAGGGTCACTGGGCGGCCGTAGCGGACGACCACTTCGTCGCCGCTGGCGAGCTCCTCGCCAGCGGCTGGGGTGACGAGGTCGTGCGGCCCGACGGTCACGTGTTCGTCGGTGAGCAGTTCCTCGACGTCGCCGGCGAAGGTGTGCAGGGTCCGCGGGGAGCCGTCCACGCTGAGCTCGACCGCCTTGTCGTTGGCGATGAACGCGGAGGTGCCGCCGGCCAGGAAGGCCACGACGAGCGCCTGCGGCAGCAGTTTGCGCAGCGGATCGGGCCGGCCTGAGGCGCGCTTGCGGCGCGCGCCGCGCCGCCCTGGGGCCTGGCCGCCGGGGTCCTTGGGCGGGTCGAGCGGGTCGAGCCGGTCGCCGTCCCCGTACGGGCCGCCCGCCCCGCGCAGCTCGTACAGCTCGTCCGGTTCGCTCGGCCGGTACGGGCCGTACGGCCCGTACGGCCCGCTGGACGCGCCCGCCCCGCCCGGCTCGTCCGGATCGGCCCCCCGGAAGACCCCCCAGGGCTGGGTCGCCTCGTACCCCGGCGAGGTCCCGGACTGCGCGGGGGTCCCGTACCCCGGCGGCGCGTACGCGTACGACTCCGCGATCCGGAGCCCGGCGGCCTGCGTCTGGTGGTCGGCGAACGTCGGCGACTGCCGGGGCAGTCTGCCGCGCGGCTCACCCGGTTCGTACGGGGCGCGCGGCCCGTACGGCTCCGCCGGCGCGTACGGCTCGCACGGGGCGCGTGACGCGTACCGGGGGGCGTACGGCTCGTACAGAGGCACGTATGGGGCGCGCGGCGACGCGTAAGCGCCCTGCGGCGGGGCGATCGGCGGGGCGTACGGCCCGTCCGGCTCGCGCGCCTCGTGCGGCCGGTACGGCTCCTGAGCCGCCTCGTACCGTTGCGGCGGCCGGGCCGTGACGGCCTGCGTGCCCCGGCCGGCGCGGCCGGCCCGGTGGCTCCCCTGCGAATTACTCACGCACGCTCCACACGCTCAGTGGTCCGGGTGTCGCGCCGGGACTGTAGCGGAGCTTTCGGTGACTCTCCAAAACGACTCGACCACGGAGCGTCGCCGAACGTGCGTGCGTCAGTAGCCGGTCAGTAGCCGAAGGCCCGCGCCGTGTTGGCCGCCACGGCTGCCGCCAGCTCGTCCTCGCCGAGGCCCCTGACGGCCGCCATCGCGCGCAGAGTGACCGGGATGAGATACGGCGCATTGGGCCGGCCTCGGTACGGGGACGGGGTGAGGAAGGGCGCGTCCGTCTCCACCAGGACGCGGTCGAGCGGGGTGACGGCGAGCGCGTCGCGCAGCGGCTGGGCGTTCTTGAAAGTGACGGTGCCGGCGAAGGACAGGTAGTAGCCGTGCTCGGCGCAGATCCTGGCCATCGCGGCGTCGCCGGAGAAGCAGTGGAAGACGACGGTCTCGGGCGCGCCCTCCTCGTCGAGAACGCGCAGTACGTCGTCGTGCGCCTCGCGGTCGTGGAGGACGAGCGCCTTGCCGTGCCGCTTGGCGATGTCGATGTGGCGGCGGAAGGACCGCTGCTGCGCGGCCCTGCCCTCGGGGCCGGTACGGAAGTAGTCGAGGCCGCTCTCGCCGACGCCGCGCACCTGGGGCAGCGCGGCCAGCGTGTCGATCTCGGCGAGGGCCGCGTCGAGGGCGGCCTCTCCGCCCGGCTCGCGAGCGCCCTGCCGGGACCAGCCGTCGGGGTCGCCCAGCACGATGCGGGGGGCCTCGTTGGGGTGCAGGGCGACCGTGGCCCAGATGTTCTCCCAGGCGGCCGCGGTCTCGGCGGCCCAGTGCGAGCCCTTGACGTCGCAGCCCACCTGGATGAGTGTCGTGACCCCCACCGAGGCGGCCTTGGCGAGGGCCTCCTCGACGGTGCCCGACTGCATGTCGAGGTGGGTGTGCGAGTCGGCCACCGGCACCCTGAGGGGTACGGGCAGGGGCGGCGGCGCGTCCTTATCGTTCATGGCCGCGAGTCTAAAAGGCCCGCGGCCCGCCTCTCACATGCGGTGGAGTCCCCTGGCCGCATGTGAGCCACCCGCCGCGGCACCCCTGGCCGGACGCGGGGTCACCCACGCCGGAGGGGCCCGGTCACCTGCGGTGGAAGGGGTGCAGCAGATCGGACAGATGCCAGTGGTGTTCGGACGGCTCGGACGGCGCGCCCGGCTCCGCGCCCGCGCTCGCGTCGGTCCCCGCGCCCCCCGTCGCGCCGGTCCCCGCCGCGACCTCGGCGGCTATCGCGGCCCGGTCGGGCCGTGGCTGACGGGGCGTCCGCCACCCCGGCTGCTGCTGCGAACCCGCCAGGGCCGTGGAGACCCGTCCCGACCCCATGATGCGCACGACGTTGCCGCCGCAGTTGAGACAGGTGGGGTGGGTCAGCGGCGAGGGCACCCGCAGGCCGTCGGCCAGGTAGCAGACATAGGCCCGCCCGTCGGCGTCCACATGGTGTTCGATGTCGTACGACTGCTCCCAGCCGTGTCCGCACCGCAGGCAGGCGAAGGAGTACGCCTCCTGGACGACTGGGTGGGCACTGGGGGTGTGGTGGACCATCGGGTGGACACCGCTGGAGGTTCCCGCGACTTCGCTCATGGCAGCTCCTCTTGTCCGTAGGACAAGGTCTTCGGGACCGGACGTCCCACATCCAGTGGACGCCCGTCCCGCCGCTTACGCAGCCGACCTGTCCCTTAATGGGACAGAATTGGCGCGAGGTTGCCCAAGACGCCCGGCTGCACGGCCCAAGCTTTGCTTTTCAGGTTAGTCCTTTACCTGCGGTTGGTCCCGTTCGCGCAGCATTCTTTGCCGCCACGACCGCATCGAACACGTCTCTCTTGGGTAGTCCCGCCTCAGCGGCGACCGCGACGATGGCCTCCTTGCGCGGCTGCCCCGCCTCCTCCCGCACCGTGACCCTGAGCACCAGCTCAGCGGGGTCCAGCCGCTGCGTGCCCGAAACCGGAGCGCCCTCGACGACCACGGTGATCTCGCCCCGCACCCCCTCGGCGGCCCACACCGCCAGCTCGGCCAGCGGGCCGCGCTTGACCTCCTCGTACGTCTTGGTCAGCTCGCGGCAGACCGCGGCCCTGCGCCCGTCGCCGAAGACCTCGGCCATCGCGGCCAGCGTGTCGTCCAGCCGGTGCGGGGCCTCGAAGTAGACGAGGGTGCGGCGCTCGCCGGCGACCTCGCGCAGCTTGCTCAGCCGCTCGCCCGCCTTGCGCGGCAGGAACCCCTCGAAGCAGAAGCGGTCGACCGGGAGCCCGGACAGCGCGAGCGCGGTGAGCACGGCGGACGGGCCGGGAACGGCCGTGATCTTGATGCCCCGCTCCACGGCGGCGGCCACCAGCCGGTAGCCGGGGTCGGAGACGGACGGCATCCCGGCGTCGGTGACCAGCAGCACCCGCGCGCCGCCGACCAGCGCCTCGACCAGCTCCGGCGTGCGGGCCGTCTCATTGCCCTCGAAGTACGACACGACGCGGCCGGTCGTCTGCACCTCGAGCGCCTGGGTGAGACGACGCAGCCGCCGGGTGTCCTCCGCGGCGACCACATCCGCCGAGACCAGCTCGGCGGCCAGCCTGGGGGGCGCGTCGGAGACGTTGCCGATGGGCGTTCCTGCGAGTACGAGCGTTCCAGTCACGGGCCCATCCTCGCAGGAGAGCGCGTAACGAACCGACGCCCATCGCGCGGGCGGGCGGTTCCCCGCCGACGCGCACGGGATGGTTCCCTACGATGGCGCGGTGACGAGTGACACCGCGACCGAAGCCGAGCAGGGCCACGCCCTCGGCGAGCAGCCGCCCACCTGGCAGGGCCGACTGCGCCGATTCGGCTATCCGGGCCGGCCGCAGACCCACGTACGGGAGCGGCTCGTACCGCCGTTCCCCCCACCCGGCACCCGGCTCTGGGCCGCTCTGGGCCTGGGCCCCGCGGCCTCGGACCGGCTCGCCCGCTGGTCCGGCTGGGGCGGCCCGCTGCTCGTCGCGCTGCTCGCCGGGCTGATCCGGTTCTGGCACCTGGGCAGCCCGAAGGCGGTGATATTCGACGAGACGTACTACGCGAAGGACGCCTGGTCACTGCTCAAGTACGGCTACGAGGGCACCTGGCCGAAGGCCGCGAACGACGCGCTGCTCGCCGACCCGCAGCGCATCCTGCTCAACCCGGAGCACTCCTACGTGGTGCACCCGCCGATCGGCAAGTGGATCATCGGGGTCGGCGAGCAGCTGTTCGGGCTGACCCCGTTCGGCTGGCGCTTTCTGGTCGCCGTCCTCGGCACCCTCTCGGTGCTCATGCTGTGCCGCATCGGGCGCCGGCTGCTGCGCTCCACCGTGCTCGGCTGCCTGGCCGGCGGGCTGATGGCGGTGGACGGGCTGCACTACGTGATGAGCCGCACCGCGCTGCTCGACCTCGTGGTCATGTTCTGGGTGCTGGCGGCCTTCGGCTGCCTGCTCGTCGACCGCGACAAGGCCCGCGCCCGGCTGGCCGCCGCGCTGCCGGACGGACCGGACCGGGTGGTCGCCGAACGGCTGGGGCTCGGCCTGCGGCCCTGGCGGATCGCGGCGGGCGTGACCCTCGGCCTGGCCTGCGCCACCAAGTGGAACGGCCTGTACTACCTGGCCGCGTTCGGCGTCATGGCCGTGCTCTGGGACCTGGGCGCGCGGCGCACGGGGGGCGCGCGCCGGCCGCTGCGCGCCATGCTGCGCCGCGACATCTGGCCCGCTTACCTCTCCCTGGTGCCGGTCGCCGTGGTGACATACATCGCATCCTGGGCCGGCTGGTTCAACAGCAAGGACGGCTACTTCCGCGACTGGGCCGAGACCGACGGCGCGGGCAGCTCCTGGTCGTTCGTCCCCGGCCCGCTGCGCAGCCTGTGGCACTACCAGTCCGAGGTCTACGAGTTCCACACCCACCTCACCTCGCCGCACGCCTACCAGTCCAACCCATGGAGCTGGCTGATCCAGGCCCGCCCCGTCTCGTACTTCTACGAGGGCCCCAAGGCCGGCCGGGACGGCTGCCAGTCGGCGGGCGGCTGCGCCCGCGAGGTGCTCGCGCTCGGCACCCCGCTGCTGTGGTGGGCGGCCTGCTTCGCGCTGCTCTACGCCCTGTACCGGTGGGGATTCCGGCGGGACTGGCGGGCCGGCGCGCTGCTGTGCGGCGTCGCGGCGGGCTATCTGCCATGGTTCAACTACCAGGAGCGCACGATCTTCGTGTTCTACGCGGTCGTCTTCGTGCCGTTCCTGTGCCTCGCGCTGGCGATGATGATCGGCGCACTGATCGGCCCACCGCTCCCCCCGCCCGACCAGCGGACTCCGCCACCTCTCGGCGGGGCGGGCCCGGGGTTCGGGCGGGCCGAGCGGCGGCGGATGATCGGAGTGATCACTGCGGGTGTTCTGGTGTTGTTGATCATCTGGAACTTCATTTACTTCTTCCCGATCTACACGGGACAGATGATCCCCAAGGACGCCTGGCAGAACCGGATGTGGCTCGATACGTGGGTCTAGCTCCGGGTTCGGCATGAACGGGCGACTCCGCCCCTGCCTCGGTCACTGTCGTTCTCGGCTGTCCTTGGCCGTCGTTGGGCGTCCTTTGACGGCCCACAGACGGCCCAGTGCGGGGGCCGATGGGGCGCTCGCGATAGCGGGCAGGGCCGCTAACGATAGCGGCCCCGATAGCGGCCAAAAGCGGTGCTGACCAGGGTGTTAGCGGATAGCGGCCCTTGACGGGCACTCCCCGGAATCGGCTGTAGAGGGGGTGCGGACACCCTCGGCGGTCGCTATCACCCGACCGCCGGCCGGACCGCGTTCGGCAAGACAAGAGCAGGAAGGACCGCCCTGCGGGCGGACGACTCTTGGTCGCTGACTGTCCGCTGAGCCGCAGGTCCGATGGCGGCTGCCGCGTCGTGCCCCCTCCACGAGGCTTTTCAGTGGCGCGGGGCGCGGGGCCGCTGCATCCGCGCCCCGGGGCGCGTTCCCTCACAGAGGCTCCGCAGTGGGGCAGGGGGCATCCGGCGTCGCTGTGCTCGTGCCTGTCCCCCTGAGGGGCGCTCTTGGGGCAGCGCGGCAGTGGGAAGCAGCGCGCCTGCCCCCCACTGAAAAGCCTCGTGGAGGGGGCACGGCGCGTTCGGAGACCGAAGAGACCAGCCTCCCCCGGGCGGGGGTGGTCTCTTCCCCTCCTAGAGAGTTAAGGGAAGACAGTGTCCATAGCGTCCAGACCGCCGACCGTACCGCCTCTGAGCTGCACAAAGGCTCTGGACGCTAAGCGAAAACCGTAGTGTCCAACAGTGTCCACAGTGTCCAAGACGCCACGGCCCCGCCCCGCTATTTCCGCAGGTCACAGCGCTACGTGGGAAGCGGGGAGTCTGGACGCTGCGGACACTGCCGCCAGCCGCTCGTGGCAAGCGGCTGCAACACGCCGGTGTTGCAGCCGCTCCTGGAGCCTCGCGACATCTGCCGTGACGTGGTGGAGGAATGCCTTCCAAGGGGAGCCGGTCGGGTGCTCATGCCGCGTCCCCCCTTGGAAGGCCGACCCCCGTCACGACCATCCCGGCACACTTCGGAGACACCCCCGAGCCAAGGGAGGCGACCAGGGAGGCGGGGAGTTCTCCCTAACCGCCTCCCTGAGCCCTCGCAGCGGCTCTGATCTGCGGAAACGCACTGGGAGGGAGGCAGGGAGGCAAACCTCCGACCGGCCCGAAACCCCTGAAAACAGCCGGTCGCGCGGCCCCCTCAGCCTCCCTCCCCGCGACGGCCGCGCTCGCGAGCGAAGCGAGCAGGCAAGGGTGAGTGCGGCCGTAGGCCGCTCCTTCAAGCTCTTGTCCACCAACACCGCGACGGCCGCGCTCTGCTACCGCGAGTAGCCACCGCCTACGCGCCGAACGCTGCTAGGTCTAGCACCAGGCCCTGCTAGACCTAGCACCCCCGCTAGCAGCCAATCCATCCGCTGATCAGCGACCTAGCAACTAGCACCACACCTACGGGAAGCAGGAAATCCGCCCTGTAGGGCCCCAGGGACACGCGACACGGCTGCTAGCGCCGCAACCAGCCCTGTAACTCTAAGTATCCAACCGCCATCTGTCCGGAAACGACATTGCATAGCTACTCTGGTGTGTACCAGTCAACGAATCGGGAGTGTGCTCAAGGGATGGGACCGAAGACTGCGCGGGTTGATCAGACGATCCGGGAGTGGATCGCGTCGGGGAAGCTGTCGCCCGGCGACAAGCTGCCATCAGAACGCACGTTGGTTGCGGAACTCGACATCGGCCGCACGGCCCTGCGGCAAGTGCTGGCAAGGCTGGTAACCGAAGCGGTGCTGGAGGTACGGGGGCGCAGTTCGTACACGGTCACCGACCGCAGTTCGGCCGGCGCGGTCGCGAGCGTGAGCACGCCGGGGGAACTGGAGCCGTGGCAGATCCACGGTGAGCGGACGGTCTACGACAATCCTTGGGTGAAGCTGGCCCTGGTCGATGTGGAGCCGCCGGGAGTCGAGCGCTTCGAGCACCACGTAGTACGGCTGCAACACGTCGCCATTGCGGCCGTGGTGGACGACGCGGACCGCGTGCTCATGCTCTGGCGATACCGGTTCGTACCGGACCGATGGGGCTGGGAGCTTCCCGGCGGCATCGTGGACGCAGGAGAGGACGCACTTCACACCGCCCTGCGGGAGGTCGAGGAAGAGACCGGCTGGCGGCCGGACTCCCTAGAGCATGTCGTCACGTATCAGCCCATGGTCGGCATGGTGGACTCACCACACGAGATCTTCGTAGGCCAGGGCGCGCAGCACGTAGGCGACCCGACCGACGCGGAAGAGGCTGGCCATGTCGAGTGGGTGCCACTGGCAGCCATTCCAGCGCTCATGGCCCGTGATGAGCTGATGGGATCGGGCACCTTGGTTGCCCTCCTGCATCTGCTCGCTTCCCGCAAGCAGGATGCGGCTACAGCCGCTCTGTGAGCTGCTCGATACGTCGGCGGTAGCGCACGGACCCCGTTCGGCTGACGATCAGCCGCGCTTCCCGCAAGTGCTCTTCCGCCTGCGCAAGCTCCTCACGAGCGAGGTGAGCGGAAGCGAGATCAACGCGCAGGCCGGAAGAGGCCCGGATGAACGTCGGGTCCATTGCGTCCAGGGCCGCGTAGAGGCTGTTCATCGCGTCATCGTCGCCCAGCAGACCGAGCGTATGTCCGCGCCAGCGAGCCAGGTGATCGCCGTTCAGGAAGATGCT
Organism: Streptomyces sp. H27-D2; assembly: GCF_035828615.1. Taxonomy (NCBI): domain Bacteria; kingdom Bacillati; phylum Actinomycetota; class Actinomycetes; order Kitasatosporales; family Streptomycetaceae; genus Streptomyces; species Streptomyces sp. H27-D2. The sequence continues at coordinate 17,624 of NZ_JAYMZR010000004.1, forward strand.
CAACATGTCGGAGTCCCGCGCCTCCCCGCCGTCGGGGAGGTGCGTGGCCGCCGCGTCGAGCGCTCGTCGGCACTCTTCCGGCTTGCCCGCCCTGGCGCAAAGCTCAGCCTCGGCCGCGTACAGCCATGTCCTCAGCCGTGGTGACATCTGCCCGGCGCTCACCCGGTGCGCGCCACGGATCAGCTCCAGTGCCATTTCCGGCCGCCCGGCTTCGCAGAGTACGTACGCCTGCTCGGCCGTCGCGTGCGCCAAGTACATGGGCTCTCCGGCTTCCTGAGCCGCCCGCTTGCCCAACTCGTAATGCCGCCATGCCCGCTGTACAGCACCCACATCCAGCGCTTGCCAGGCTGCCAGCGTCGCAGCCCCGGCGAGGGCCAGCGCGACGGGTCGGCGAGTGTCCGGGAGTACCGCGAACGTGAGCGCTTCTTCCAACGTCGCGAGGTGCCCGGTCATCTGGTCGACCAGGCTTGCGGCCCCCATCTGACGGTCCATGGTCCGCAGCAACTCGGTTTGATCCATGAAGGTTTTCACCATGGTCAGGCTGACATTCCGCGCCGAGTCGATGCAGCCCAACAGCTCGTCATACCCGCCGGCCGAACCGGCGCCGTCCGCGTGGCCCCGCCTGCCGAAGAGTTCGGCGTCCGTGATGCCGAGCAGCGGGCGCAGAAGCGCGGCGTACCGCTCGGAGATCACACGCCTGCCGTTCTCCCACTCCGAGACGTAGACCCGCAGACTCGCGGCCGTCGGCACGTCGAGCAGGTGGTGCCGAGCGTGACGCTCGATCTCCCGGATGAGCCGCTCCTGTGACCACCCTCGGGCAATCCGCGCCTCTCGAAGTTCGCTCATGTGCACCGCCCGAATGGTTGGGTCCGCTCGCTCCTTCAAGCAGCATGCCTCACAAAGACGCAGGCCAACAGGGGTTAACAGCGGCGCTGTTAACCCCTGTTGGCTACCGGCATGCCTCGATCCACAGTTCTCTGGAAGTGCACAGAGAGCACGAGCCAAGACCGACGAACACGCAGAACCTTGACACTGGTGCGCACCAGATGCATTCTGTTGGTGCGCACCAGATGGGGCGCAGAAGCTCCGGCGGATCACTCCGTCAGAGCCCAAAACCAAACGCCGGGAGCGGCTCCCTACCTCCAAGCAAGTAGCCGCTCCCGTCACCCACGAAGGGGTACTCCCATGATGCCTGCAACCACGATGGAACGGCGTCCTGCGCTGGCCGACGCTCTGCGCGCCACCCGCGAAGAGCGGGGGTGGTCCGTGTCGCAGCTCGTCATGCGTATGCGCCAGGTCGCTATGGCGCAGGGGATCGAGCTGGCGAGCAAGGTGGGCGCTGTCGAGACGTGCGTCCGCAACTGGGAGCGCGGCAAGTACGCGCCGAGCGCGGTCTACCAGGGCGTGTTGCTTGAGGTCTACGGCACGTCGCGGGAGTCGCTGGGCCTGCCGGAAGAGCAGGCGGCACGGGACATCGACGCGGAGCGCTGGGGGCGGATCTTCGAGCAGTACTACACGTGGGTACTGCGACGCATCCAGTACAGCATCCGGGATCACGCACTGGCCGAGGATCTGGCGAGCGAGGTGTTTCTGAAGGTCGGTAAGTCGCTGCACGCGATCGTGAGCGATGACGAGAGCCTGCACGGCTACATGGCCGTTCAGGTGCGATGGGTGATCGCCGATCACTTGAGGACGGCTCGGGTGCGGCACGAGATGCTGGCGCAGCCCGCCGACGATGACGCTCCGCACCATGACCCGGTCGCCACCGACGATCTGTCGATGCCGGAGACGTACGTGACGCAGCGCGTCGACATCGCGCGGCTGCTGACTCTGCTTCCTGAGCAGCAGCGGCAGGTGTTCGCGCTGCGCATCCTTGACGGGTTGAACGGCAATCAGGTTGCCGTTCAGATGGGCGTGTCCGCTCCCACGGTGTCCCGGCGCTACGCCGAAGCCGTCTCGGTCGTACGTCGCCACATGTCGGGTGAACAGGCCCCTGTCGAGCAGTCGCCTGAGGCCCAATGGATGCTTGACGCGTGGTCGGCCGCGCTCGCGGAGGCTGCCACGGGTCAGCGGTTCACCGCTCGCCACCTGGTGGAGCGGCATGGCCTCGCGGAGCCGAGCACGCCGTTCCAGTGGGCACCGCTGTTCCGGCAGCTCAAGGACGAAGGCGTCATCCGCCCGGCGGGCTACGTCCACGGCAGCCGCCGCGCCTGGGTCGGCGTCAGTGAGCAGTCCGCAGTGCTGGCGGTGGCGGCATGACGACGCGAGGCACCCTGAGCGCGCCGCGTAAGCGGGCCCGTAAAGCCCAACTGGCCGCCCGCGACGGGCTGCGGTGCACGTACTGCCGTCGCCCGTTCGCCTCCCTGCGGGAAGCCACCTTGGATCACGTCGCGCCGCTGTGTCTGCTGCGGACCTGGTCGGCCCGGCATCTCGTGCTCGCCTGCCGACCCTGCAACGACGCCAAGGCCGACCGGCTGCCGCTGTTCCTGGCGCTGCTGCTGTGCGCGTACGCCGACCGCAGTCGGCCGACCGTGAACGCCGTGAACACCCCGACCGTGAACGCGGTGAACAGCGTGAACGTGATCGCGGTGAACAGCGTGAACGCGGTGAACGCTCAGGGCGTTCACCGGGCTTCCCCCGTGTTCCCCGGTCCGGCCGGGTACGCCGGTTGGCTCGCGCTGGCCCTGCTGGCGGCGGCCCGTGAGTCGGCCGCACGGTCGGTGCGTGACCTGCATCAGTCGACTCCGATCGGTCGGGGGGATGCACCCGACCGATCGGGTGGATGCACCCGACTGCGGACCCCGACCGTCCGGCCCGACTACCTGCGCGCCCCCGCCCCGGTCCGGGCGTGCCCGACCGATCGGGGGGTGGCCGCGTGAACGCCCGGACCCAGCCCGTCAACGGGCACGCCCGACCGCCGCTGCGGAGTGCCGCTTCAGCCCCGGCGCCGGGCGGGGAGGGTCCGGCCGGCCAGAAGAAGCCGTCCGCGTCCTCCCGCCTGGTCACCCTCGCCCGCGAGCGCTACGACCTGGTCACCTCGGACGACGGCCGTCCGTACGCGGTCGCCAAGGACGGCCCGAACATCGCGCTGCCGCTGCGGGGCCGCTCCGGACTGCGGCAGCGCCTGGCCCGGCTGTTCACCGACACCTTCGACGGCGAGGTGCCCAGCCAGTCGGCGCTGGCGGACGCGATGACCGTGATGGAAGGCATCGCGGACGACACCGACCCGGTCCCCGTGCACCTGCGGGTCGGCAGCAACCCGGCGGGCGGCATGGTCGTCGACCTCGGCACCGCCGACGGCCGCTGCGTAACCGTCTCCGCCGACGGCTGGCAGTGCGCGCCGCGCTCCCCGGTGCTCTTCCGCCGCTCCGGCGCGATGGCCCCGATGCCCACCCCGGTCCTCGACGGGGACGGGCTGAGCAAGCTGCACGCGCTGCTGAACATGGACGAACGCACCTTCCGGCAGCTCGTCGCCTGGCTGGTGGCCGCGTGGATTCCCACGATCCCGCACCCGGTGCTCACCTTCAAAGGCGAGCAGGGCACCGGCAAATCCAAGACCGCGCAGATGGTCGTGAACCTCATCGACCCCTCGCCCGCGAGCAAGCGCAGCCAGCCGCGCGACATCAAGGCGTGGTCGGCGCAAGCCTTCAACTCGTGGGCGCTGTGCCTGGACAACATCTCGACCATCCCGCCGTGGCTCTCCGACACCCTCTGCAAGGCCGTCACCGGCGACGGCATCGTCGACCGGGCCCTGTACACCGATGACGACGTGGTGGTGCTCTCCTTCCGCCGGGTGCTGGCCATGACCACCATCGACGCCGGAGCACTCGCCGGAGACCTCGCCGAACGCCTCCTCGTACTCGACCTGCAGCTCATCGAAGAGGACCGGCGGCGCACCGAGGAGGAGATGGACGCCGCGTTCGAGGCGGTGCGGCCCTCGGTGCTCGGGGCGCTGTTCGATCTGCTGGCCTGCGTGCTGGCGGTGCTGCCCACGGTGCGGCTGGAGACCATGCCGCGCATGGCCGACTTCGCCCGCGTGCTCGCCGCCGTCGATGCGGCGCAGGACTGGCGGACCCTCGATTCCTACCTCGCGACGTCGGCGAACGTGGCCACCGACGCGTTGGAGGGCGACCCGTTCGGGTCCGCCGTGACCGCCCTGGTCGAGGAGTGCGGCATCTGGCGGGGCACCGCATCGCAGCTCTTGGAGCGGCTCACCTCCGGGCAGGTGTTCCGGCCGCCGGGCTGGCCCAAGGACGCCACCCGCGCAGGTGGTCGGTTGAAGCGCCTCGCGCCGCTGCTGCGCTCCACCGGCGTCGCGGTCGATGACACGCAGCGTAGCCAGGACACGCAGCGCCACCGGCTGTTCGTCCTCACCCGGATGGAGAGAGACCCGGAACCAGTGTCCAGCGCCACCACCGCCCCCGGATGGCCGCCGGTGGCCCCCGTGCCCCGGCCGGAAACCCTGCCTGACCAGTAACGACGCAACCGGACCACGACCGGGCCGGGCGGCCACAGAGCCGCCCGGACGCGCCACCACCCACGAGAGCCAGTGTCCGCAGTGTCCAACCAGCGTCCACCCCACACACCGCCCTGACCTGCACCGACGCACGGTCTGGACACTGCGGACGCTCTGGACACTGCGATGCAGCAACTCTCTAGGACCGCACACCGCCACGACCCCCGACACCGGCCACGGATACGAGGAGTCACCCCGCATGACCACCGCCCCGCCCCGCAGCATCCCGCCGGCCGACCCCCGCGCGACCCTCCGCGCAGGACTCCCGGACCGCTACCTCACCCCGACCGACGTGGCCGCGCTGCTCCGGGTGCCGCTGGAAACCGTCTACCAGTGGCGCAAGAAGCGCACCGGCCCGCCCGGCTTCCGCGTCGGCAAGCACCTGCGCTACGACCCCGCCGCCCTCCACCACTGGATCACCGAACAGAGCACCCGCGAAGCGGCCTGACCCCATCGGCGGGGGTCTACCCCACCCCCGCCGGTAGTGGGGAGGCTCTACCCCCGTAGTGCCCCCCGTAGAGGGGGCCTGACCTGCACGGTAGAGCCCCGTAGAGGGGGTGGAACGGACTCAGGCCGCACCCCTCCCAGCGCTGCTACCGGTAGCAAGCCCACCCGCTACCGGTAGCACCCCCGCTAGCAACCAAAACCACCGCTGATCAGGCCCGTAGCGAGTAGCGGGCCCGGCACAACACACCCAAAAACAGGCCGGAGAGAGCCTCTCGGCTCCTCCCCCGCGTTGCTACCACCACCGAAAGCGAGGCAGCCACCATGGCTGGCCACATCCAAGACCGCTGGTACAAGACCGAGACCGACTCGAACGGCAAAGAGCACAGGGTCAAGACCGACCGCCACGGCACCGGCCTGCGCTACCGCGCCCGCTACATCGGCCCCGACGGCACCGAGAAGTCCAAGTCCTTCCCCGACAAGCAGAAGCGTCTCGCTGAGCAGTGGTTGACGCAGACTGCGGCTGACATGTCACGAGGCCAGTACCTTGACCCGCGAGCCGCCCGCATGACCTTTCAGCAGTTCGCGCAGCGCTGGGTGAAGTCCCACGCGACGGACATCAACAGCAGGGATGCGGCGGAGCGGCGGTTGCGGCTGCATGCCTTCCCGTACATCGGGACGCGCCCGCTCGCGTCCTTCCAGCCTGGACACATCCGGACGTGGCTCGGAGAGCTGAACGACAATGTGTCGGCCGCCTCGCACCGCCGGATCATCTTCGGAACCGTCTCGGCTGCATTCAGCGCGGCCGTTGATGACACGCTGCTGGCCAAGAACCCCTGTCTCGCACGGTCGGTCAAGACTCCGCAAGCCGACCCGGCACGGGTTGTCCCCTGGACCTCCGCGCAGGTCTTCGGAGTCCGGTCGGGCCTGCCGGAGCATCTCCGCGCGACGGTCGATGTGGGCGGCGGCTGCGGCCTACGACAAGGCGAAATCCTTGGCCTGCCGGAAGACGAAATCGACTTCGCGGATGAATGGCTTGCCGTGCGCCAGCAGCTCAAGCGCGTACGGGGGAAGTACGTCTTCGCGCCGCCCAAGCGCGGAAAGATCCGGGACGTGCCGCTCCCCATGGGCGTAGCCAGCGCCCTGAAGCGCCACATGGAGCTGCATCCGCCCGTGAAGGTGACGCTGCCATGGATGGAGCCGGACGGCCCCCTGGTGACGAAGTCGCTCATCTTCACCGGCCGGACAGGCGACGCAATCCGATCGAGCTACTTCAACGACTTCATGTGGAAACCCGCTCTCGCAACGGCTGGCCTCATCCCCCACCCCGATGAGGGCGAGCGGTACGCGGCGGCGCGTCGGCACGGCATGCACGCCCTACGTCACTTCTACGCATCGGTTCTGCTCGATGCGGGCGAGAACATTCGGGCCTTGAGCACGTACCTCGGTCACAGCGATCCGGGCTTCACGCTTCGCGTCTACACTCACCTGATGCCGAGCAGCGAGGGGCGGACGCGTAAGGCTGTGGACAGCCTCTATCGGGCCCCTGGCAGGCCCCTTGACGGCCCACAGACGGCCCCGTAGGGCTCTTGGAGCCCTGGTCAGTGACGAATCACCTGGTCACAGTCCGTACAGGCAGGGGAACGAGAACTTCATCTACTTCTTCCCGATCTACACGGGACAGATGATCACCAAGGACGCCTGGCAGAACCGGATGTGGCTCGATACGTGGGTCTGAGCGTCCCGCCATCCGGTGAGTGACCCTCCGGAGTCACCGTCGTTGCGTAGAGTGCGCCACGCATCCTTTTGGCCACGCATCTCTCCGAGCGCGTCAAGGGGGGTGGGACCAGCGAACAACGGAAGAGGATGTGTCATGCGCCGCGAGGTGAAGACCGGGCTGATCGTCGGGGTGTGCGCCGCCCTGATCGGCGTCGCCGGCTGCTCGTCCACGGACGACCAGGACTCGGATGTACGCACCGACAACGCGCCGTCGAAGGTGAAGACCGGGCCGCTGAGCGCGGCCGAAGTGCGGACCACCACACGGGACTTCCTCACGGCGTGGGCCGCGGGCGACGTCAAGAAGGCGGCGGCTCTCACCGACGACCCGAAGGCCGCCGCCGCCGCGCTGACCGGCTACCGCAAGGACGCGCACGTCACCAAGGTGACGCTCAAGGGCGGCAAGCGGGCCGGTGTGAAGGTGCCCTTCAACGCCACCGCGCGGATCTCGTACAAGCAGCAGAGCACCACCCTGGCCTACGCCTCCGTACTGAGCACGGTGCGCGACAAGGCCGCCGGGCATCCGCTCGTCGCCTGGCAGCCCTCGGTCCTGCACCCCGAGCTGAAGGCCGGCGACAAGCTGCTGACCGGTGAGTCCGGGGCCCCGCCGATCAAGGCGGTCGACCGCGACGGCGCGGAGCTGCGCAAGGAGGACCACCCGACGCTGACCGGTGTCCTCGCGAGCCTGCGTGACCGTTACGGGAAGAAAGCGGGCGGCAAGGCGGGCGTCGAGGTCACGATCCACCGCGCCAAGGTCAAGAACGCCGAGGTCAAGGACGGCAAGGCCGCCGAACAGCCCGACAAGACCCTCAAGGTGCTCTCCCAGGGCACCCCCGGCACGCTCCGCACGACGCTGGACGGCGCACTGCAACGGGCCGCCGAGCAGTCCGTGAACAAGCGCCCCAGGGCGTCCGCGGTAGCCGTGAAGCCCAGCACCGGCGAGATCCTCGCGATCGCCAACTCCCCCGCCACCGGTTTCAACGGAGCGCTGCAGGGGTCGATGGCCCCCGGCTCGACGATGAAGGTCGTCACGGCCGCGACGCTGCTCGACCGGGGTCTGGCCGGCGTGAACAAGCCGCACCCGTGCCCCAAGTACTCCACGTACGGCGGCTGGAAGTTCCAGAACGACAAGAAGTTCGAGATCAAGGGCGGCACCTTCGCGCAGAGCTTCATGCGCTCGTGCAACACCGCTTTCATCACCCAGGCCCCGAAGCTGCCGGACGACGCGCTCACCAAGGAGGCCAGTGAGGTCTTCGGGCTCGGCCTCAACTGGCAGACGGGGGTGCCGACCTTCGACGGGGCGGTGCCGGTGCAGAGCGACGCGCAGAAGGCCGCCTCGCTGATCGGCCAGGGCGGCGTCCGGATGAACCCGCTGAACATGGCCTCGGTCGCGGCCACGGCGAGCTCCGGAACCTTCCGGCAGCCCGTCCTCGTCGCCCCCTCGCTCGACAACCGGACGCTGGCCAAGGCCAGCCGCAGCATGAAGCCCACGACCGTCAAGCAGTTGCGCGAGCTGATGCGGCTCACCGCGACCGCCGGGACCGGCGCCGAGGCGATGGCCGGGGTCAGCGGGAACATCGGCGCGAAGACCGGCTCGGCCGAGGTCGACGGGCAGAAGAAGCCGAACGGCTGGTTCACGGCGTACCGGGGCGACCTGGCGGCAGCCGCGGTGGTCCCGGCGAGCGGGCACGGCGGCGAGAACGCCGGGCCGGTCGTGCGGGCGATGCTGACGGCGGGCTGAGCGCGGACTCAGCGCGGATGCCGCACCGCTGCCGCAAGGATGCCGCACGGAACGAATGCAGCACGGACTGAGCATGGGCTGAGCCCCCTTCGGGGCAGGCCGGGGGCGGGTCGGGGGCGGGTCGGGCCTACGGGTCCGGCCCGCCCCCCTCTTGGTCTACACCTGGCACCGGCGAGATCCTCGCGGTCGCCAACAACCGGACGGACAGGTGGCGGGGGCGCGCGCGGATGGCGGGAGCGTGCGCGGGGGCGCGTGCGGGTGACGGAAACGACATCGCGTGGCCTGTACACCCGGCGATAGCGTCAGCCCCATGTCCACTCCAGATACCGCTGACACCGCACACCCCCGATTCGCCGCCGCGCTCCGCGAGCTGGGCCTCGACGTAGAGGTCCGCAGCTTCCCGGAAGCCACCCGCACCGCCGCCGAGGCCGCAGCCGCCGTCGGCTGCGAACTGAGCCAGATCGTCAAGTCCCTCATCTTCGAGGCGGACGGACAGCCGGTGCTGGTGCTGTTGGACGGGGCTTCGCGGGTCGATGTCGAGCGGGTACGGGCTGAACTCGCCGGGGCGGGGCCCGACGGTCCGACGGATGGCGGGCCGGTGACCGGAGCGGCGGACGACGACGGCTCCGGAAGCGCGCCAGGGGACGCGTCAGGGGGCGGCGCGGGGGGCGCGAAGGTACGGCGCGCGAGCGCCGAGCTGGTCCGCGAGACGACCGGCTACGCGATCGGCGGCGTCCCGCCCTTCGGGCACCGCACCCGCACCCGGGTCCTCGCCGACCGCGGCCTGCTCGCGCACCGGACGGTATGGGCCGCGGCCGGCACCCCGCACTCCGTCTTCGCACTCGCCCCCGAGTCCCTGATCGCCCACTCCGGCGCCACCCTCGCGGACGTACGCGAAGTGACCGCGTGACCCCCCTGGTCGTGACGGCGGTCCTCATAGCCGCCGTCACGCACGCCGGCTGGAACGCGATAGCGCACGGCTTCAAGGACCAACTGCTGGCCTTCACGCTGGTCAGCGGCGGCGGCGCGGTATGCGGAGTGGTGCTGGCCGTCTTCACACCGCTCCCCGCGGCCGCGGCCTGGCCGTATCTGGTCGGCTCGGCCTTCCTGCACGTGCTCTACATGGTCCTGCTCATGCGCTCGTTCAAGCTGGGCGACTTCGGCCAGATGTACCCGATCGCCCGCGGCACCGCCCCCCTGGTGGTGACCGTCCTGGCGGCCGTCTTCGCCAATGAACGCCCGGACGGCTGGCAGACGGCCGGCGTCGCGGTCGCCTCCGCCGGACTCGTCGGCCTCGCCCTCTGGGGCTTCCGCGGCACCGGCAAACGCCCCCACTGGCCCGCGATCACCGCAGCCCTCGCCACCGGCCTCGCCATCGCCTCGTACACCGTCGTGGACGGCATGGGCGTACGCGCCTCCGGCAACGCCCTCAGCTACATCGGCTGGCTGATGATCCTGGAGGGCCTCTCCATCCCCCTGTACGCCCTCGCCACCCGACGCGGCGAACTAGCCGCCCAGCTGCGCCCGTTCGCGGTCCGCGGGCTGATCGGCGGAGTCCTGTCCGTCTTCGCGTACGGCCTCGTCCTGTGGGCCCAGACGCGTGCCCCGCTCGCCCCGATCGCGGCACTGCGCGAGTCGAGCATCATCGTGGGCGCGGCGATCGGCGCGGTCTTCTTCAAGGAACGCTTCGGCGCGCCACGGATGGCCGCGGCGGGGCTGATGGTGGTCGGGATCGGGTTGATGCTGCTGCCGGGGTGAGGCTGGTGCCGGGGGGCGCGGGCGGCGGTGGTGCGGGCGGCGGCCTCACCCCTCCGTACGCGCCATGCGCCGGAGCCCGATGAGTTCGAGCTCCGCGAAGACGGCGACCACCACGGCTCCCGCCAGCATGAACGCGACCCCGAGCCCGGTCAGCGGCGCGAAGCCGGTGAAGGCGAGGATCAGGCAGCCGACAGACGACAGCACATTCACCGCGATCACCGCCCAGCCGAGCCCGCGCGGGATCGTCGGGTAGCCGGCGATCAGCGCGAGCGCGGCGGCGCCGCCCAACTGGTAAATCCCGAAAGCCACCGACAGCGCCATGGGCATGCCCGTCGGCGAGCTGAGCAGCCCGCTCGCGGCGATCAGGAAGACGGCCATGACGGCGGTGCTCGCGCTGTCGATCCGTAACACCGTACGGAGCAGTCGTGCCGTGTCCCGGCCGCCTGCCATGGCCTGTGACGCGGAGATGGTCTGAGCGCTCATCCGAGCCTCCCTGTCGTGTGCACCGGTGCCCCGGTGGGTATCGAGGATCACGTTGGCAGCCTGCGGTCGCGGGCTCAATGACCTGCGAGGTCATGGGCCGGCGGCAGCGGCGCGGCTAGTCTCGGCGGCATGGACATAGGTCAACTGCCCCGGGTGGGCGTGCTGCTGCGCGAATGGCGGCGGCAGCGCAGGCTCAGCCAGCTCGCCCTCGCGCTGGCGGCCGACACCTCGGCGCGGCACCTGTCCTGCGTGGAGACGGGCCGCTCGCGGCCGAGCCGGACCATGGTGCTGCGCCTCGCCGACCAGCTCGACGTCCCCTTGCGGGAGCGCAACCATCTGCTGCTGGCCGCCGGTTACGCGCCGGCCTATCGGGAGAGCGCGCTGGACGGCGCGGGCATGGCGGCCGCACGCTCCGCGCTGGACCTGCTGCTGGCCGGGCACGAGCCGTACCCCGCCGTCGTGGTCGACCGCTGGTGGAACGTGGTGACCGGCAACCGGGCCATGTCCGTCCTGCTCGACGGCGTCCCGCCGGAGTTGCTGGAGCCACCGGCGAACGTCGTCCGGCTGGCGCTGCACCCGGACGGGCTCGGCAGTCGCTGCACCAACTTCGGCGAGGTGCGCGGGCACTTCCTGGAACGGCTGCTGCGCCAGGTCAACGCGACGGGGGACGCGAAACTGCGCGCGCTGTACGAGGAGGTGCGCGCGTACGAGCCACCGCCGGGGGCGGTGGACGCTCCGGCGCGCGAGCCGGGCTCGGCGGAGGTTCTGGTTCCGCTGCGGTTCGGCACTCCGCACGGCGAGGTGTCGATGTTCAGCACGATCGCCACTTTCGGGGCGCCGGCCGACGTCACGCTGTCCGAGCTGGCCATCGAGCTGTTCTTCCCCGCGGACGAGAACACGGCGCGCATCCTCCGCGAACGCGCCGAGCGCGCGGCCCTCTGACACGCGCCCCCAGCCCACTCCCCTGAGCTCCCGCGCGCCCGCTTGCCCGGGCCGCCCCAGCGCGCGGCGCCGTCCGCGAGCCCCCGTCAGGTCACTCGTTCCCGAACGTCCCGCGTACGACCGGGCTGCTCACCAGGACCCCGCCGTCCACCGGCAGCGTGACCCCCGTGATCCAGGCGGCATCTCGCGAGGCGAGGAAGGCGACGGCGGAAGCGATGTCCTCGGGCTCGCCGACGCGACCCAGCGGGTAGAGCTCCGAGACGCGCTCGATGACGGCCTCCCGGCCGTCCCACGCGTTCGTGCGGATCGTGCCGGGGGCGATCAGGTTGACCCGTACGCCGCGTGGGCCGCCGTGGCCGGCGAGGGTGCGGGTCAGGCTGCCGAGGCCGGCCTTGGCCGCGCTGTAGGCGTGGTTGCCGAAGTCGTACAGGCCGTTGACGGAGCCGATGTTGACGATCGCGCCGCGGCCGTCCGCGGCGGCCAGGTGGGGCATGGCGGCGCGGGCGCAGCGGTAGGCGCCGTTGAGGGTGATGTCGAGGTCCTGGTGCCAGTCGTCGTCCGACTCGTCCTCGAAGAGGGGGGCGTCGGGGTGGCAGGAGTAGGCGTTGTTGACGAGGACGTCCAGGCGGCCGAAGCGTCGGACGGCGTGGGCGACCGCGGCTTCGACGGCGGTCCGGTCGGCGACGTCGCAGGCGAGCGCTTCGGCGACGCCTCGTCCCGTCGAGCCGGGTGACGAAGCGTCCGGGGCATCGGCGTCCGCAGGCGCGCCCACCGACTCGTTGACGGCCGCCGCCGCCTTCTTCGCACGTGCCTTGTCGAGGTCGGTGAGGAGCACCCGCGCGCCCTCGGAGACGAAACGGCGCGCGGTGGCCTCGCCGATGCCCTGTCCCGCGCCCGTGATCAGTACCGCGTAGCCGTCGAACCGCGCCATGCCCGCCCCTCGCCCAAGATCGGTGATCGCTTCCGTCGGCAGCGTAGGCGGCGACTCGTTCACCGGGGAAGACACTCGCGCAGCGCGCGTACCAGGGCCTGGGCGCGCGGGTCGGCGGTGACGTTCTTCTGCAGGCCGTTGGTGACGTAGCCGAAGCCGATGGCCGCCTCGGGGTCGGCGAAGGCGAGGGAGCCGCCGCGGCCGGGGTGGCCGAAGGAGCCGCGGGAGAGCAGCGGGCAGGCCGGGCTGTGCAGCATGTGGCCCAGTCCGAAGCGGGTGTCGACGACCAGTATCCGGTCCGGTCCGCTGGACTCCTCGGTACGGGCGAGGGTGAGGGTCGCGGGCGCGAACAGCCGGTTGCCGCCGTCCACTTCGCCGATCATGGCGGCGTAGCAGCGGGCCAGCGCGCGGGCGGTGGCGATGCCGGACGAGGCGGGGAGTTCGGCGGCGCGGTAGGCCGGGTCGTTCTCGTCGGGGAGCGGGTCGATGGCGGCGAAGGCGCGGCGGGTGAGGGAGTCCGGGTCGCGGTAGGCGTCGGAGACCGAGCGTTTGGCGCGTACTCGCAGGCCCTGCGCGGCGGGCTGTGCCGGGGCCTCGGTCTCGGCGACGCGGCCGACCCGGTGCGCCTCGGCCGGCGGCAGCCCGATCCACAGGTCGAGGCCGAGCGGCCGGGCCATCTCCTCGGCGACCCAGCGGCCGATGGTCCGTCCGGTGACCCGGCGCACCAGCTCGCCGAGCAGCCAGCTGTAGGTCTGGGCGTGGTAGCCGTGAGCGGTGCCGGGCTCCCAGGCGGGCGCCTGGGCGGCGATGGCGCGCGGGCCGCTGACTCCGTCGATGGCCTCGGCCGGGCTGAGCGGGGTGTCGAGTACGGGCAGTCCGGCTCGGTGCGCGAGCAGTTGCCGGACGAGCACCCGCTCCTTGCCGTTGGCCTTGAACTCGGGCCAGTAAGTACTGACGGGCGCGTCCGGGTCGAGCTGGCCGCGCTGTTGCAGGATCAACGGGACGGCGGCGGCTATCCCCTTGGTGGCGGACCGCACGATCTGGGCGGTGTCTTCGCGCCATGGCTCGGAGTCCGTACGGGGTGTGCCGGCGGGCGCAGCCGGAGACGGAGCTGCTGGATCGGCGTCCGCCCCGTCCGCGCCCGCCCCGTCCGCGTTCGCTACGCCCGCCCACAGGTCGACGACCTTGTAGCCGTCCCGGTAGACCGAGACGGCCGCGCCGCGCTCGCCGCGCTGCTCGAAATTGCTGACAAAGGCGCCCCGGACCGGCTCGAAGCCCTCCGTCACCGTGCCCTGGACGTCCACCACTGGTTCGTACTCCCGCCGTGCCGTTCGCGATCCGTGCCACCCCATGGTGCTACGCCGTGGGCGCGGCCACCGACCTGGGGTCGAAGCCGAACGGCAGCTCAAGGCGGTGGGAGCGCATCAGGTCCTCGTCGCAGAGCAGGTCCTGGGTGCGGCCGTCGGCCGCGATGACGCCGCCGCTGAGCACGACGGCGCGCGGGCAGAGCTCCAGGGCGTACGGCAGGTCGTGCGTGACCATCAGGACGGTGACGTCCAGGGAGCGCAGGATGTCGGCCAGTTCGCGGCGGGAGGCCGGGTCGAGGTTGGAGGACGGCTCGTCCAGGACCAGGATCTCGGGCTCCATGGCGAGCACCGTCGCGACCGCGACGCGCCGCCGCTGGCCGTAGGACAGGTGGTGCGGCGGGCGGTCGGCGAACTCTGCCATGCCGACCTGGCCGAGCGCCGCCAGCACGCGCGCCTCCAGCTCGGGGCCGCGCATTCCGGACGCGGCCGGGCCGAACGCGACGTCCTCGCGGACGGTCGGCATGAAGAGCTGGTCGTCGGGGTCCTGGAAGACGATGCCGACGCGGCGGCGGACCTCGGCGAGGTTCTTCCTGTCGACGGGCATGCCCGCGACCCTGACCGTGCCCGCGCCGCCGGTGAGGATGCCGTTGAGGTGCAGTACGAGGGTCGTCTTGCCCGCGCCGTTGGGGCCGAGCAGGGCCACCCGCTCGCCGCGTGCGACGTCCAGGTCGACGCCGAAGAGCGCCTGGTGGCCGTCGGGGTACGCGTAGGCCAGCCCGGCGACTTCGAGCGAGGGGGGCACGGGGGGCGTGAGCGCGGCCCCGCCGGGCGCGTTGCCCGCGGCGCGCGCGGGGGGCGCGGTGCTCGCGGGGGGCGCGTCGCACTCGGCGCGCGCGGGGGTGAGAGGAGGAGTCATCAGAGCGTCCATCCGATCAGGCAGACCGCCAGCGCGGCAAGCGGCAGTGCGGCGGCGTACGCCCACTGGGCGCGGGTCGCGGTGACGTCGTCGATGACCGGCATGGTGCCGGTGTAGCCCCGGCTGAGCATCGCGAGGTGCACGCGCTCACCGCGTTCGTAGGAGCGGATGAACAGCGCCCCGGCCGATTTGCCGAGCACGCCCCACTGCCGCACCCCGCGCGCCTCGAAGCCGCGCGAGTCCCGCGCGATCTTCATCCGGCGCATCTCGTCGGTGATCACATCGCCGTAGCGGATCATGAACGAGGCGATCTGGACGAGCAGCGGGGGCATCCGCAGCCGTTGCAGGCCGAGCAGCAGGGAGCGCAGCTCGGTGGTGGAGGCCAGCAGGACGGACGCGGCGACGCCGAGGGTGCCCTTGGCGAGGACGTTCCAGGCGCCCCAGAGGCCGGAGACGCTCAGTTGCAGGCCGAGCACCTCGACCCGCTCGCCCTGGGCGACGAACGGCATCAGCACGGCGAAGGCCACGAAGGGCACCTCGATGAGCAGCCGCTTGAGGAGGAAACCGGCCGGGACGCGGGCCGCCACAGCGACGGCGGCCAGCAGCAGCGCGTACAGCCCGAAGGCCCAGACGACCTCGCGCGGGGTGGAGACCACGACCAGCACGAAGCAGAGGACCGCCGCGAGCTTGCAGTGCGGCGGGAGGTCGTGCACAGCCGAGCGGCCGGGCCGGTAGAGCTTGTGCGCGTGGCCCGCGCCCATCGCTAGCCCTCGCTCTGCGGGGTACGGCGGCGGATGACCCAGAAGACGCCGGTGCCGACGGCGAGCGTCGCTCCGACGCCGATCACGCCGGCCAGGCCGCCGGACAGCCGGGGGTTCGCGACGTCCTTGGTCTGGTAGTCGGCGAGCGGGGAGTCCTTGGCCGCGTGGTCCTCGGCCTTCTTGTCGATGCCGTGGTCGGTGGCGACCTTCTCCAGGCCGTCGGGGCTGGCCGAGGCGTAGTAGCTGACGACTCCGGCGATCAGGAGGGCGGCGAGCAGCCCGACGATCCACAGCCGCTTGACGCTGCGCGGGGCGTGCGAGCCGTGCGCGCCGGGGGCGCTCTCCGGGCTGCCCGCGCCGGGGGCTTCGGCGGTAACGGGTGCGCCGGGGGCGCTTTCCGCGCTCCGCGCGCCGGGAGCGGCGTCCGCGCCGGGGGCTGCCGGGGTCGGGGTCTTTGAGGTCTCGGGCGTGGCGGACATCAGGCTGTCGCCCCCTTGTCGTTCTGCTCGTTGTCGCGGCTGCTGCTCAGGGCACCGGCCCGGTCACCGGGCGAGCCGGTGGGCGAGGCAGTAGGCGAGGCGACGGTCGAGAGGCCGGTCGCGGCACCGGTCGGCGCGCTCGGCGCGCCGACCCCAACCCCGGTCTTCGGGCGGATCGGTGTGGCGACCCCGCCGTCCGTCACCAGCCGCAGCGGCTCCTTCAGATCGCGCGCCCCGTAGACCAGGTCGGGCCGTACGGCGACGACCGCGCCGATGGTGAGGGCGGTGATCGCCGCCTCGCCGATGCCGATCAGCACATGCACGCCGACCATCGCGGTGAAGACCTTGCCGATCGCCACGTCCGTCGTACCGCCGATCGCGTAGATCGCGGTGAAGGCGACGGCGGCGGCCGGTACGGACACCAGCGCGGCCACGAAGGAGGCGGCCGTGATCGAGCGGCGTCCGCGCGGCAGCACCTTCACCAGCCCGCGGAACAGGCCGTAGGCGACGAGCACCGTGACCACGCCCATGTCGGTGATGTTCACCCCGAGCGCGGTGAGCCCGCCGTCCGCGAAGAGCACGCCCTGCATCAGCAGGACGACGGATATGCACAGCACACCCGTGTACGGGCCGACGAGAATCGCGGCCAGCGCACCGCCCAGCAGGTGTCCGCTGGTGCCGGCCGCGACCGGGAAGTTCAGCATCTGGACGGCGAAGATGAAGGCGGCGACGAGCCCGGCGAGCGGCGCGGTGCGCTCTCCCCCGTAGCTGCCGGCCACGGCCGCGCCCCCCAGTTCACGGCGGGCGCCGCGCAGGCTGACCGCGACCGCTACAGCGGCGACGACACCGGTCGCCACCGATACGGGTGGATCGATGAATCCGTCGGGTACATGCATGGCCGAGCTCCGCTTCCCTGGTGGTGAACCGCTCGATGATAGGGCTTTCTTGCGAAGAGGTCGCAAAAGCGTCATCAGCGCGATACCCGCGACGACGTTCACCCACACACCGCGATATCCGGGTCTTCCCGATCATCGGCACGGCGGTGATGGCGCTCGGCCTGTATCTGATGTCCACGATGGGCCCGGACACCGGCCCCTGGCTGGAATCGCTGTACATGTTCGTGCTCGGACTCGGCATCGGCGCCTCGCCATGCAGGTGCTGACGATCGCCGTGCAGAACACTGTCGCCTACCACGAGTTGGGCGCCGCCACCTCGGGCGTCACCTTCTTCCGCACCCTCGGCAGCGCCTTCGGCACCGCCATCTTCGGCACCCTCTACAGCAACCAGCTCAAGCCGAACCTCGCCGGCGCGCTGGCCGACTCCCCCGGCGTGTCCGCCACCGCCGTGGAGAGCCAGCAGGGCTTGCGGCAACTGCCCGCCGCGCAGGCGGCCCGCATCATCGAGGCCTACGCCGACACCATCAACTACGTCTTCCAGTGGGTCGTGCCGGTCGCCCTGGCCGGGTTCGTCATCGCCTGGTTCCTCAAGGAGGTGCCGCTGCGGGACAGCGCCCGCGCCGGCGCCGGCGACATGGGCGATGGCTTCGCCGCCCCCAGCTCGGCCGACGACGACCGGCAGTTGGAACGGGCGGTGGCGGCCGTGATGCGTACGGCGCGCAAGACCGCGCCGGAACCGGTCAGCCGACGGATCCTCGCCGAGTCCGGCAGCGCGCTCACCCCCGGCGATGCCTGGGCGCTGGGCCAGATCCACTGGCGGGGCAGGCTCCAGGACGGCGCCACGCTGAACAGCATCGCCCATGCCCACCGGAGGCCGCCGGACGTCCTCGAACCCGCCTTCGCCCGCACCACCGCGGCCGGCTACGCGCGGCTGGACGGCGACCGGATCAGCCTCACCCCCGCCGGGCAGGCGGAGATCGACCGGCTCGCCGCCGCTTGGCGCAACTGGCTCGGCGAACACCTCGACGACTGGGACGTCACGGACGCGGAGGACCGCGAAGGGCTCGACCGGGCACTCGACCTGATGGCCACCCGGCTGCCGGACGAGGAGTCCGAGCAGTACGAGCGGACGGCGGTATGACGGCGGCTGCCGGCGATCCGCCTCCCGCGATCCGGCAACGGACCCGCCCGGCCCGCCCCCGCCACACGAATCGCGGGAGGCGGAGCGCCTTCCTAGAGTGGAGCGAAAGGCCGAGGAGGCAGCTGTGGACGGACAGTCGAAGAACGAGGCGGGCCGGTCGGAAGGCGTGGGCAGCGCGAACCGTACGAACCGCGCGGACCAGCGCATCCTGTCCCGGATCGGCGAGATGGTCGCCGAGGAGAAGATCTTGCGCGAGCTGCTCGCCGCCGAGGGCATCGACGGCGCGACCGAACGGGTGCAGCTGGCCGTGCTGGAGCGCGAACTGGACCAGTGCTGGGACCTGCTGCGGCAGCGGCGGGCGAAGACGGAGTTCGGCGAGGACCCGGGTGAGGCCGAGGTCCGCCCCTCCTCCCAGGTGGAGGACTACCGGTCCTGAGGCTCGCGGTCCTGCGGCTCGCACGCCTGCGGCTCGCACGCCTGCGGATGTGAAACGCGGGTCCGGCGGGCAGGAAGCCGGGGGACCCGAGCCTGCCCGAAGCGCGGCTGCCGAAAGCGCAGCCGCGCAGCCCGCGCGGCAGAAAAAGGCCCGGCGGCGGTCTCCAGTGGAGGTCCGCCGCCGGGCTCTTGGGAGCGTCGGTCCCGTCCCCACAGGCCGACGCGTTCCGGGGCCGCGCTCCGCTCAAGCGCTGCCCCGGAAGTATCAGAATCAGACGCGGACCAGCTCGCTCGCGGGCTCCGAAGCGTCCGCGCCGGGCTCCAGTTGCTTGCGCAGCTGCTCACCCTCCACGTCGACGTTCGGCAGCGCCTTGTCCAGCCAGCGCGGCAGCCACCAGGCGGCCTTGCCGAGCAGCGCGAGCACTGCGGGGACGATCGCCATCCGTACGACGAAGGCGTCGAAGAACACGGCGATGGCGAGCCCGAAGCCCATCATCTTGATCATGGACTCGGACGAGCCGATGAAGCCCGCGAAGACGCTGATCATGATGACGGCCGCCGCGGAGACGACCCGGGCCCCGTGCTTGAAGCCGGTGACGACCGCTTGTCCGGGCCGCTCGCCGTGGACGTACGCCTCACGCATCCGGGTGACCAGGAAGACCTCGTAGTCCATCGCCAGGCCGAAGACGACACCGATCATGAAGATCGGCATCATGCTCATGATCGGACCGGTCTGCTCGACGCCGAGCAGACCCGAGAGCCAGCCCCACTGGAAGACCGCGACGACCGCGCCCAGGGCCGCGACGACCGAGAGCAGGAAGCCGAGCGCCGCCTTGAGCGGGACCAGGACCGAGCGGAAGACCACCATCAGCAGCAGGAACGCGAGGCCGACGACGAGCGCCAGATACGGCAGCAGCGCGTCGTTGAGCTTCTGCGAGACGTCGATGTTCATGGCCGTGGTGCCGGAGACGAGAACCTTGGCGCCGGTGTCGGAGGCGATGGTGTCCGCCTTGCCGCGGATCTCGCCGACCAGGTCCTCGGTTTCGAGGCCGCTGGGCTTCGAGGACGGCACGACGGTGATCGTCGCCGTGTTACCGGCCTTGTTGAAGGCGGCTGGGGTGACCGTGGTGACGTCGTCGAGGCCGGAGACCACCTTGGAGACGCGCTCGGCGGCCTTCTTCGGGTTGTCGCTGCCCTTCGCGTCGACGACCAGCATGAGCGGCCCGTTGAAGCCGGGGCCGAAGCCCTCGGACGTCAGGTCGTAGGCCTTGCGCTGCGTGGTGCTGACCGGCTGGGAACCGTCGTCGGGCAGACCCAGCTCCAGCGAGGACACGGGTATCGCGATCACACCGAGCCCGACCACGGCGGTCACCAGCACCGCCACCGGCCGGCGCAGCACGAACCGCGCCCAGCGGGTGCCCATGTTCGGCTTGCTCTCCGGCTTCGGGGCGCCGCTGTGCTCCGCGTCGCCCTCCGCCGAGCCGCTCGCACCGGAGTGCGTGGCGGCGAGCGCCTCCCGGGCCTTGCGGCCGAAGACTCGCTTCCCCGCGAAGCCCAGCAGAGCCGGGATCAGGGTCAGCGCGATCAGTACGGCGATGGCGACCGTGCCCGCCGCGGCGAGGCCCATCTTGGTCAGCATCGGGATATTGACCACGGCCAGCCCGGCCAGCGCGATGACGACGGTCAGTCCGGCGAAGACCACCGCGGAACCCGCGGTGCCGACGGCCCGTCCGGCCGCGTCCTCACGCTCACGCCCCTCAGTCAGCTCCGCCCGGTACCGGGAGACGATGAAGAGGGCATAGTCGATGCCGACCGCGAGGCCGATCATCATCGCCAGCGTGGAGGTCGTGCTCGACAGGTCCAGCACACTGGCGAGCGCGGCGATCGAGGATATGCCTATGCCCACGCCGATGAGGGCGGTCAGCAGCGGCAGCCCGGCCGCGATCAGCGAACCGAAGGTGATGACGAGCACGACCGCGGATATCGCTATGCCGATGATCTCGGTGGCCCCGGTCTCCGGCATGACCTGGAGCGCGTCACCGCCGATCTCGACGGTCAGCCCGTCGTCGCGCCCGTCCTTCCCCGAGTCGGTCAGCTCCTCGCGCGTCTTGTCGGTCAGCTCCATGGAACTGACCTTGTAGGAGACCTGGGTGTACGCGATCGCGCCGTCCTTGCTGACGGACTTGCCGCGGTACGGGTCGACCACGGAAGCGACCTGCGAACCGGACTTGAGCTCGCCGACGACCTTCTCGACGGCCGCCTTGTTGTCCGGGTCGGTCATCTTCTCGCCGTCCGGGGCCTTGAAGACCACGCGGGCGGAAGCGCCGTCCGCGCTGGCACCGGGGAAGCGCTGTTCCAGCAGGTCGAAGGCTTTCTGCGCCTCCGTGCCGGGGATGGAGAAGGAGTTCGAGGTGGAGGTCGAAGCCGTAGCGGCGCCGACGCCGGCTATCGCCAGCAGGGCCACCCAGAAGAGGGCGACGAACCGGCGCCGCCGGAAGGCGAACCGGCCCAGTTTGTAGAGGAACGTAGCCACGAGAAGGTGGGCTCCCGTCAGGTCGCGGAAAAGGGCGTAACGCATCAGCCCGACGACGAGAGCGGCGCGTCAGGTGGGTCCATCGGTTTGTGCGAGGAGCGTCGGACGGTCGGGGAACCGCCACGGGGCCGCGGGACTCCGAACCGCCGGAGTCCGCTGCGGGCTAGATGCCGAGGGCGGGGAACACCACGGCGTCGAAATAACGGGTCAGATATTCGGCGTCCACATGTCGGTCCTCGACCAGCGGCCGGGCCACGTACACGCCGACCAACATGCTCGGCACGAAAGCCGTCGCGGGCGCGTTCGCGTCGAGTTCGCCCCGGTCCACAGCGCGTTGCAGCATCGCGTTGAGGCCGGTGATCTCGGGATCGATCATCAGCTCACGCAGCGCTTGGTGCAGATCCGGGTTGTCGTGGACCGCGCGGCCCAGGCCCCGCATGAGGGCCGAGTCGCGCTCGACGTCGTCGTCCTTGGTGCACCGCACCATCTCCAGCAGGTCTCCCCGCAGGCTGCCGGTGTCTATGTCCGACAGAGAGATCGGCTTGGTATGGCGCAGCGCGCTGACGACCAGCTCCGGCTTGCCCTTCCACTGGCGGTAGAGGGTGGCCTTGCTGGAGCGCGTACGGGACGCGAGGGCGTCCATGGTCAGGCCGTCGTATCCGACCTCGCGGAGCATTTCGAGCACCGCGGCGTAGAGCTCGCCTTCCCGTTCGGGAGTCAGCCGGCTACGACGCGCCGGCGTGTGCGGCGCTTCCCTGGTGGGGGTGTCCGGTGGCATCCGCTGGCTCCCATCTGAACGAAACGGTTTCGTACACTGGAGACATTACGACACTCCTCATCGAAACGCAACCGTTTCGATGAAGGTGATGATGGGTGGGTTCGGGCAGAGTTGGGAGCAGGCCCGGCGGGCACCCCTGGCGCGGTTCGGGGCGGTTTCGTCCGGGCCAGGCCGGTTCGTCCAGGCCAGGCCGGTTCGTCCAGGCCAGGCCGGTTCGTCCAGGCCAGGCCGGTTCGTCCAGGCCAGGCCGGTTCGTCCAGGCCAGGCCGGTTCGTCCAGGCCAGGCCGGTTCTGCGGATTTCAGGCGGGTCGTACGTCGCCCGGCCCGAGCCAGCGCTCCAGCTCAAGCCCCACGCCCGCCTCGGAGAACTCCTCCCCGAACGGCACCAGCAGCCCGGTGCGCATCAGGAAGGGCTCCAGCGCCGCCACCTTCACCACCAGCGCGAACTCGTCGGCCGGGGAACGGAGAACGACGCACACCGCCCGGCCGTAGGCCCCCGTGTCAGCCCCGTCGAACCCTCCAGCCCCCTCGCCCCCGTCGTCGTCCACAGGCGCTCCGGACTGTCCGGGCTCCACAGGGCAGACCCGCACATCGCCCTCCCCCACCGGCCGCTCCAGCCCCTCCCGCAGCAGATCCCGTGAGACGTTCCAGCGCACCCGGGCGTCGCCCGGCAGCCAGAAGGCCAGCCCCACGACGCAGGGATCGGCCGTGTCGTAGCGCAACTCCATCGGTGTGCGGCAGTCGAAGCCGACACCGGCTCGCAGTTCCACCTCGGTCCAGGCGCAGAGCGTCCGGCTCGCACGTTCTTCGCTCATCTCACAGCTCTTTTCGGAAGTAACTCCGGAGGGCCTTGCACACCTTTGTGAGACGACCTCCCACACTGCCGCTCCGGAGGGTCCCGCACAAGGAGAAACACAGCTCCCCGGTGCACAGCGCACTCCGGAGCCGGCCCAAAAGACCGCGGCTCACACCATCTCTTCGGCAGCAGCGCGTGGAGCACGACCCCCCTGGAGCGCAACAGGCGTCACATTGACCCGCGCCGGTACAAGCGCCGCACCGCGGAAATCCCGGAAGGACCAGAAGGACCAGAAGGACTCAGCAAGACCGGCCGGTCCGGTCGACCCAGCCGGCGCAAGCGACACCCGCGACGCCAGCAGGACACGAAGCACGCCCCGGACAGCCGACGTCACCCCCGGACCCCGGCAATTCACTGATCCGAGTTGCCGCGCGGCGCCCACCCCGAAAGCATTGGAGGGTGAGCGACGGCGCGTATCTCCGGTTCCCGCACCTCCATGACGACCTGCTGTGCTTCGCGGCCGAAGACGATCTGTGGGTGGCCCCACTGGTCGCCGCCTGCGTCGATCCGGGCCGGGCCTGGCGGGTCACCGTCGACCGCACCCGGGTCAGCCACCCGCGCTTCTCGCCGGACGGCGGCCGGATCGCCTTCACCACCTGGCGCAGCCTCGACCCGGAGATCCACCTCGCCCCGGTCGACGGCGGCGCCGCCCGCCGTCTCACCTACTGGGGCAGCACGGACACCCGCGTCTGCGGCTGGCAGCCGCAGAAGGAGGACGGGTCCGAGGGCGACATCCTCGCGGTCTCCTCGCACGGCCAGCCGTTCTCGTACTACTCGTGGGCCTACAGCCTGCCCACCGACGGCAGCCCCGGCGGCCGGCTCCCCTGGGGCCCGGTCGCCGACATCGCCGTCGCCGAGCAGGACGGCGAGCGCCGCACCCTGCTGCTGGCCGGAAAACCCCCGCACGAGCCCGCCGCCTGGAAGCGCTACCGGGGCGGCGCGATGGGCCGCCTGTGGCTGCACGGCGAACGCCTGGCGCCCGACGTGTACGG
This sequence comes from Streptomyces sp. H27-D2, assembly GCF_035828615.1. Lineage (NCBI taxonomy): Bacteria > Bacillati > Actinomycetota > Actinomycetes > Kitasatosporales > Streptomycetaceae > Streptomyces > Streptomyces sp. H27-D2. Next base: position 41,310 of record NZ_JAYMZR010000004.1, read on the forward strand.
CCACCTGGACAGCCCGATGTTCGTCGGCGGCCGGATCGCCTTCCTCTCCGACCACGAAGGCATCGGCAACCTCTACTCCTGCCTGCCCGACAGCTCCGACCTGCGGCGGCACACCGATCACCCGGACTTCTACGCCCGGCACGCCTCGACGGACGGCTCGCGGATCGTCTACCAGTGCGCGGGCGACCTGTGGCTGGTCGACGATCTGAGCGCCACCGGCGTGCCCCGCAAGCTGGGCGTGCGCCTGGGCGGACCGCGCGCCGGGCGGCGCCGCTACCAGGTGCCCGCCTCCGCGCACATCGACTCGCTCTCGGTCGACGCGACCGGCCGGGCGAGCGCGGTGTGCGTACGCGGCAGCCTCTACTGGCTGACGCACCGCGACGGCCCCGCCCGGACCATCGCCGACGCGCCGGGGGTACGGGTGCGGCTGCCGGAGATGCTGGGCTCGACGGGGCGCGTCGCCTATGTGACGGACGCGGCCGGCGAGGACGCCATCGAGGTGTCCCAGCTGCCCCGGGCCAGCGGAGCGCGCGAGCCGCACAGGCTGGCCACCGGGCGGCTCGGCCGGGTACGGGAGCTGATCGCCTCGCCGGACGGGCAGCGGCTCGCGGTGGCGGCGCACGACGGGCGGCTGCTGCTGGTCGACGCGAGCGAGGACGACGACGCGGAGGGGCTCCGCGACGGGGTCGGGAACGGGAACGGCGGCGAGCGCGGGGACGACACCGGTGGCCCGGCCCCAGCCCCGGATGCGCGAACGGATACGGGCACGGCCCCGGACACCGGCACCGGCACGGACCGCGAAGTCATCGAACTGATCCGGTCGATCAACGGCCCGGTCCGCGACCTCGCCTTCTCCCCCGATTCCGGCTGGCTGACCTGGTCCCACCCGGGCGTCGGCCGCTCGCTCCGGCAGATCAAGATCGCGAAGCTCTCGGACCGCACCATCCTCGACGTCACGAACGGCCGCTTCGAGGACGAGCAGCCCGTGTTCACCCGCGACGGCCGCTATCTGGCTTTCCTCTCCTGGCGCGGCTTCGATCCGGTCTACGACGTGCACACCGGCGACCTGTCCTTCCCGCTGGGCTGCCGCCCGTACCTCGTACCGCTCTCCTCCGCGACCCCGTCGCCGTTCGCGCTCTCGCCGGACGGCCGCCCCGCGGCGGGCGGCCTGGACCCGGACGACCACCGCCCGGACAGCGACGGCAAGGTGCTGGTCGAGGTGGAGGGGCTGGAGAGCCGGGTCACCCCGTTCCCGGTGTCCGCGTCGAAGTACTCGGCGCTGCACCCGGTGAGCGGCGGCGGCCTCGTCTGGCTGCGCTGGCCGATCTCCGGCGCGCTCGGCGAGACCTTCGCCAACCCCGCCGACACCTCCGGGCAGCCCACCCTCGAACACTTCGACCTGGCCAAGGCCAAGCGCACCGAACTCACCAGCAGCCTCGACTGGTTCGCCCCGAGCGGCGACGGCACCCGGCTGGTGCTCAACGACGAGGGCGAACTGCGCGCCGTGCCCGCCTTCGAGACGGCCGACAACGACACGACCGTCTACCTGGACCCGCGGCGCATCCTGCACGACGTGGACCCCGAGTCCGAGTGGCGGCAGGCGTACGCCGAGGCCGGGCGGATCATCCGGGCGTACTTCTGGGAGCCGCGGATGTGCGGCGTCGACTGGGAGGGCGTGCTGGCCCAGTACCGGCCGCTGGTCGAACGGATCGCCACCCCGGACGAGTTCGCGGACCTGCTGCGCGAGGTGCTGGGCGAACTGGGCACCTCGCACGCCTACGTCACGGCCGCCCGCCGCAACGAGGGCCCGCCGCACTACCAGCGGGCGATGGGCCTGCTCGGCGCCAACTTCGTACGGGCCAAGGACGGCCGGTGGCGGGTGACGCGCATCCTGCCCGGCGACTCCTCCGACTCCAAGGCGCGCTCCCCGCTCGCGGGCGCGGGCATCCGGGACGGCGCGGCCCTCACCCATGTCGACGGCCGCCCGGTGGACTCCCTGACCGGCCCGTATCCGCTGCTCGCGGCGGCGGGCGGCACGACGGTGGAACTGACCTTCACGCCCGCCGAGGGCGCACGCCCCGCGCGCCGGGTCGCGATCGTCCCTCTGGTCAACGAGCGGCCGCTGCGCTACCAGGACTGGGTGGCCAAGCGCCGGGAGGTCGTACGGGAGTTGAGCGGCGGCCGGTGCGGCTATCTGCACATCCCCGACATGGGCGGCTCCGGCTGGGCGCAGTTCAACCGCGACCTGCGGCTGGAGGTGTCGCGGCCCGCGCTGATCGTGGACGTACGCGGCAACGCGGGCGGCAACATCAGCGAGCTGGTCGTCGAGAAGCTGACCCGCACCATCCTGGGCTGGGACCTCACGCGCAACGCGCAGCCGGTCTCGTACGCCTCGAACGCCCCGCGCGGGCCGGTGGTCGCGGTCGCCGACGAGATGACCTCCTCCGACGGCGACATGATCACCGCGGCCTTCCGGCTGCTCGGACTGGGCCCGGTGGTCGGGCTGCGCACCTGGGGCGGGGTGGTCGGGATGACCGGCCGGCACCGACTGGGCGACGGCACGGTCATCACGGTGCCGATGAACGCCGCGTGGTTCGACCAGTACGGCTGGGGCGTCGAGAACCACGGCGTGGAGCCGGACATCGAGGCGCCGCGCTCGCCGCTCGACTGGGCCGAGGGCAAGCACCCGCAGCTCGGGGTCGCGGTCCGCACCGCCCTGGACCTGCTCGAACGTCACCCTGCCGCGACCCCGCCGGACTACGCGAACGCCCCGGACCGCAGCCGCCCGAAGCTGCCGCCGCGTGGCGGGGTTGAGGGCGGCTGACCCCAGGGGCCGGCGCGGGGGGCGCAGTACCCGGCTCGCGGGTTGCGCCCCCGCTCCGGTACCGGAGCGTGCGGAAGGGGCGCACCCGCAGCGGGTGCGCCCCTTCGTCACGCTGTACGCCTCACACGCCGGGTGCGACGCACACCGGCCGGCCGAAGTCAGCTGTCGAAGCGCTCCTGGCCCTTGTCCTTGGCCTGCCCAGCGGCGTCCTGGCCCTGCTCCTGAGCCTGCTGTCCGCGCTCACGGCCGTGCTCCTCGGACTGCTGCCCACGCTCCGAAGCCTCGTCCTTCGCGCCGCCCATCGCTTCCTTGGCGCGGTTCTGGAGCTCCTGTGCCTTCGCCGCGAACTGGTCCTTGATGCCCATGCTTTTCACTCCTGGAGGGTGCGGTGGGGTGCGGCCTCGACCAGATTGACACGGCATGGCATAGTTCGCATTTCGGGCGTGCGCGAGGCTGCCCGTAGGCCAAAACTGCAGCTCAGGAGGGTCACGCAGCGTCACACATGACGCTCCGTACGCGCTTTCTCGTCGGCCGCGCCGCCCTCGCCCACCAACCCGGAGCGCGTGCCGCGCGTCGCCGCGAACCGGGGCTCGAAGCGGCGCATCTCGCGCTGCCCGACCGCCCCTATCAGCGCCGGCAGATAGCCGCGCACCGACTGCATCCCACGCAGCCACCACTGCGCGTACACGTGCGAGGAGCGGCGCTCGATACCCGCGACGATCCGGTCCACCGCGGGGCCGAGCGGGTACGTCCGGTTCGACGGCCACGGCAGCCGCTGGCGCAACTCCCGCATCACGTCGTCCTGGTCGGCGCCGCGCACCATGTCGGTGTCCGTCCAGCTCAGATAGCCGACCCCGACCCGCACGCCCTTGTAGCCGACCTCGGCCCGCAGGCTGTGCGCGAACGCCTCGACGCCCGACTTGGACGCGCAGTAGGCCGTCATCATCGGCGCGGGCGTCAGCGCTGCGAGCGAGGCGATCTGCAGGAAGTACCCCCTGCTCTCCATCAGTACGGGCAGGAACGCGCGGCCGGTGACAGCACCGCCGATGAGGTTCACCTCGATCACCCGCCGCCAGGAGTCGGGGTCCGAGTCGAGGAACGGGCCGCCCTGCGCCACGCCGGCGTTGGCGACGACGATGTCCACCTGGCCGAAGCGGTCCTTCACCTCCAGCGCGACCCGCGCCATCGCCTCGTGGTCGGTGACGTCCACGTGCCAGCACGCGGAGTCGGTGTGCAGCCGGTCCGAGACCTGCTTGAGCCCGTCGGGCTCCAGGCCGAGCAGCGCCAGCTTCGCGCCGCGCGCGGCGAGCTTGCGGGCCAGCAGCTCGCCGACTCCACGGGCCGCTCCGGTCACCACGACGACCTGGCCTTCCAGACTCCTGCGTGCACTCACGACGACTCTCCTTCGGGAACGGCCACGGGAACGACTCCGGGGCCTGATGCGGGGGCGGGTGCAGGGGCGGCGGCCTTGTCGGCCGCGGGTATTCGCCCGGCCTCGACTCCGGCCGCCACCAGGTGGTCGCGGACCAGTTCGCGGATCACTCCGGTCACCGCCTCCGGGGCCTCGATGGGCGTCATATGGCCGAGCCCGGTCAGCTCGGTGAGCCCGACGCAGTTGGACAGCCGGGCGGCCAGCCGCCGGGCGTGCACCACCGGCGTGAGCCGGTCCGCGGTGCCCGCTATCACCGCGGTCGGGACGGTCAGCCCGTCGAGCGCGGAGTCCAGGTCGAGCGTGGCCAGGACGCGGCCCCACTTGCCCCGTACGCCCACCGGGCAGGCGTGCACGATCCTGGCGCACGCCGCCACCTTCTCGGGCGACGTGCCGGGGCCCATGGTGGCGTACTTCAGGACGCGCTTGGTCAGCGGCGTGACCGGCCCGAGAGGGGCGCGCGAGGACAGGAGTGCGCGGTGCGCGCGCCGGCGTCCGCGCTCGGAGCGCAGCGGTATCACCCGCGACTCGGCGGCGAGGTTCGAACTGCCCGTACTGCACAGCAGAACGGCCGCCACCCGCTCGCCCACCCCCGGCCGTCCGGCGGCGGCCATGGCCGTCATGCCGCCCATGGAGTGGCCCGCGAGCACGGCCCGCTCCCCCGGTTCGAGGGTTTGGCCGAGGACGGCTTCGAGGTCGTCGGCGAGCGCGTCCGTGCTGTAGCCGCCGGGCCCCGGCGCCGGGCTGCGGCCGTGGCCGCGCTGGTCGTAGACGATCACCCGGTGGTCGGCGGCCAACACCCGTACGACCGGTGCCCAGAAGGCGATCGAGCAGGTCCAGCCATGTGCGAGGACCACTGCGGGCGCGTTCCGCGGACCGTGGTCCTCGACGTGCAGCCGGGAGCCGTCGGCGGAGGTCACGGTCAGCTCGCGGCGCGGCACGGGCGGCGCGTACGGCCCGGCGACGGCGTGCGTCAGCCGGCTCACGCCCCGGCCTCCGCGACCGCGGTCACCGGCACGGGTGTACGGCCCTTCGCGGCCCGCAGCACCTCGTACTCCCCGAGGTCCAGCCGCCGGGTCACCTTGCGGAACTCCGCCGTCGTACCGGGCCAGGCGGTCGTGTTGCGGCCGTTGGAGTCGAGGTACCAGCTGTCGCAGCCGCCGGTGGTCCAGACTGTCCGCTTCATGCGCTCCTGCACCTGCTGGTTCCACGCGTGCACGGCCGACGGGCGGGCGTCCAGCGCGGTCTTGCCGCCCAGCATGTCGAGCTGCCTCATGAAGTCGACCATGTAGTTCAGCTGCGATTCGATCATCAGGATCATCGAGCTGTTCCCGAGCCCGGTGTTGGGCCCGATGATGGTCATGAAGTTGGGGAAACCGGCCGCGCTGGCCCCGCGCAGCGCCTCCATTCCGTCCTTCCACTCCTCCGCGAGAGTGGCGCCGTTGGCACCGGTGATCCGGTGTGCGATCGGCATGTCCGTCACATGGAAGCCGGTGCCGAAGACGATCGCGTCGACCTCGGTCTCGGTGCCGTCGGCGGCGACCAGCGTCGATCCGCGCACCTCCTTGAGACCGGAGGCGACGAGGTCGACATTCGGCTGGGCCAGCGCCGGGTAGTAGCTGCTGGAGAGCAGGATGCGCTTGCAGCCGATGCGGTAGTCGGGCGTGAGCTTGGCGCGCAGCACCGGGTCCTTGATCGCCCGCTTGATCTGCCTCTTGCCGATCGACTCGATCAGCCCCAGCTCGTTCGGCCGCTTCGTGAAGGCGCTGACCTGCATTTCCCGCATCGACCACAGCAGCCCGCGACGGGCGACCCGGGTCGCCGGGACCTTGGCGTGCAGCCATTGCTCGACGCCGGTGATCCGGCGGTCCATCCGCGGCAGCACCCAGGCCGGGGTGCGCTGGAAGAGGGTCAGCTTCTCGACCGTCGGCTGGATGGACGGCACGATCTGGATGGCGGAAGCGCCGGTGCCGATCATCGCGACACGCTTGCCGCGCAGGTCGTAGTCGTGGTCCCAGCGGGCCGAGTGGAAGACCTTGCCGGGGAAGCCTGCGAGGCCGGGGACGTCCGGGATCTTGGGGTCGGACAGCGGGCCGGTCGCGGAGACCACGGTGTCCGCGGTCAGCGTCCCCTGTGCGGTGTCGATCTCCCAGTGCAGCTCGTCGGTGTCCCAGCGCATCGACCGCACTTCGGCGTTGAAGCGGATGTGCGGCCGCAGCCCGAAGGTGTCGGTGACCCGCTCCAGGTAGGCGCGGATGTGCGGCTGCCCGGAGAAGTTGCGCGGCCAGTCGGGGTTGGGTGCGAAGGAGAAGGAGTAGAGGTGGGAGGGCACATCGCAGGCGCACCCCGGATAACTGTTGTCACGCCAGGTTCCACCCACCGCGTCCGCGCGCTCCAGCACCACGAAATCGGTGATGCCCGCGCGACGCAGCCGGACAGCCGCTCCCAGGCCGCCGAATCCGGATCCGATCACCGCCACCCGTACATGCTCGTGCTCGCTCATGCCGCCGCCTCCCACAACTCTACGACTCTGCCAGCAATCACTGGCACGGTTGGAGACTAAGGCAGGGATCTACTGAGCGGTAGGGGTCGCGGCCAAGGAAGTTACCGCCGGTCGCACCCACGCCCTGTCCGTCCGGGCGGCGCGCCGCAGGACATAGGCTGCCGAGGTGGCGAACGACAACGGCAAGGCGCCCGACGAGGCGAACGGCATCCGCGAGTTCCGCATGCCGGAACTCGCCGAGGCCGCCGGCATCACCGTCCGTACGCTGCGCTTCTATCGGGAGCGCAAGCTCATCGCGCCACCGCGCCGCGACGGCCGGATCGCCTGGTACAACGAGCACCACCTCGCCCGGCTCAGGACCATCGGCGGGCTGCTCGACCGCGGCCACACCCTCGGCGGCATCGCGGAACTGCTCACCGCCTTCGAGAACGGCCGGGACGTCGGCGAACTGCTCGGCCTGCACAGCGCCATCGCGGCCCCCTGGTCGGAGGAGACCCCGGTCCGCTTCACCCCCGAGCAACTCGCCGACTACTTCGAGGGCGAAGTCACCCCCGACAACCTCGCCGCCTCGCTGGACCTCGGCTATCTCGCCGTGGACGGCGACGAGATCGTGCACACCAGCCGCCGCCTGCTGGAGGTCTCCGCCGCCCTGGTCAAGGAAGGCGTGCCGCTGGCCGCCGTCCTGGAGACCGCGCGCGAGGTCCGGGTGCACGCGGACGCGCTCGCCGAGCTGTTCACCAAGCTGATCCGCACCCACGTGCTCTCCGACGTCCTCGACGGCGCGGCCACCGGCCGACCGGTCCCGCCGGCCGAGACGGCCCGCATCACCGCGTCCCTGGAGCGGCTCAGGCCGCTGTCGAAGAACGTCGTGGACGCGGAGCTGGCCATGGCGATGGACCGCCGGGTACGGACCGACCTGGACGCGTGGCTCGGGGTGGACGGGACGGAGCCGCCGGGCGGCCGGGGCGGCGCGGGTACGCCGGGGGGCGCGGGCGGGAGGCGCACGCCGGACGGTTCAAGCCGTACGGGCGGTACGGGCACACCGGCCTGCACGAGCACACCGGCCGGCGGGGACTCCGGGAGCCCGGCCGATCCGTCGGCTGCCCGACCGGCAGCCCCGCCGATTCCCTGATCGCACCGCGAGAGCGCAGCGATCACGCTGCTGTCCGGCGACGCTACGGCAGCGCGATTCAGGGTTGGAGCCGCTCGGAGTGCGCAGCGCGTGCACGCGCTACACGGCGCGAAGCACGCCGCCGCGCGCCCGCGCCCGCTCCCCCGCTCCCGGAGCTGAGCGCGTGCCTAGAGGTAACGGTCGAAGACCACCGTCACCGGCGCATGATCCGACCAGCGCAGATCATGGCTCGCGGCCCGCTCGACGTAGGCCTTCACCGCCCGCTCGGCGAGCCCCGCCGTCGCGACCTGGTAGTCGATGCGCCAGCCCGAGTCGTTGTCGAAGGCACGCCCCCGGTACGACCACCAGGAGTACGGCCCCTCGACGCCGGGGTGCAGTTCGCGCACCACGTCCACGTACCGCGTCTCCTCGAAGACCCGGGTCAGCCATTCCCGCTCCTCCGGCAGAAAGCCGGCGTTCTTGCGGTTGGCCTTCCAGTTCTTCAGGTCGACCTCCTGATGCGCGATATTCCAGTCACCGCAGACCAGCACCTCGCGCCCGCCCGCCGCGGCCCGCTCGCGGAGTCCCGCCAGATACGGCAGGAACTCCGCCATGAAGCGTTCCTTCTGCTCCTGACGCTCGCTGCCGACGTCGCCTGAGGGCAGATAGAGGCTCGCGACCGTCACACCCGGCAGGTCGATCTCCAGATAGCGGCCACTGTCGTCGAATTCGGCGCTGCCGAAACCGATCTGCACGCGCTCCGGCGCACGCCGGGAGTAGACCGCTACCCCCGCACGCCCCTTGGCTGCGGCCGGCGCGTACACCGTGTGCCAGCCCTCCGGCTCACGCACCTCCGCCGGCAGCTGATCCGCCTCGGCCCGCACCTCCTGGAGGCAGACGACATCGGCGGTCGTCTCCGCCAGCCAGGGCACGAAGCCCTTCTTGGCCGCAGCGCGCAGCCCGTTCACATTCACGGTCGTCACCGTTAGCAAGACTTGCTCCTGAAGCGTGGCAAAAGCTGAGCGTGCAGCCTACGCCGCCGAGAGGCTCTCCGCGGTGCGGAGGGGTCCGCCGTCCGCCCTCCCGGCTGCCCGTACGATTTGTGGAATGCAGATCGTCCCCGTGTCGTACGGCCACCCCGACGCCGTCAAACTCAACGACCTGGTCCAGCAGGAATACGTCGATCGCTACGGTGACACCGATGTGACCCATATGGACCCGGCGCAGTTCGAGCCGCCGCGCGGGCTCTACCTCATCGCGTACGAGCACGACCGCCCGCTGGCCACCGGCGGCTGGCGCGCCCAGGACCGGAGCGACGACGGCTACTCGGACGGCGACGCCGAACTCAAGCGCATGTTCGTCCTCGCCGAGGCACGCGGCCGGGGCCTCGCCCGCCGCATACTGGCCGCCCTGGAGGACAGCGCCGAGGCCGCGGGCCGGACCCGCATGGTGCTGGAGACCGGCAACAAGCAGCCCGAGGCGCTCGCCCTCTACGCCTCCTGCGGTTACACGTACACCGCCAAGTTCGGCTACTACCGGTTCGAGGACGACAGCCGCTGCCTGGCCAAGCCGCTCCCCCGTCTCCGGGGCTGACGGCGCACTCCGGGGCCTCCAGGCGCGTATCGCCCGGGAGTGCGCCGCCCGCCGGGGGCGCGCGTCGACGACGACGCGCCCCGCGCGTCAGCCCCGGTGGGACAGCACAGTGCGGCATTCCCCCCACGCCTGCTCGCTCAGCAAGGGACGGAACCCGGTGAACAGCGCCAGCAGGTCCGGCCCCCGCTTCGCCCGGAATTCAGCGTTGATCCGGGCGATGTCCAGTTCGTTGGCAACGGTGAGTTCGGCGAATTCCCGGCGCCGGCTGAGTGAGGGCGTGAAGGTTTCGCCGGTGAACCGGTCATGGAAGACCGCGTCGTCCTCCGCGAGCGTCGGATACGACGCCTCCCGATCGCAACTGGCGTAGAAGTACACCAGGCTCTCGGCCTCATTTCCGATCACTGCCGCCAGCTCGGAGCGGCGCTCGACCGGGTGGAGTGCGGTGGCGAAGCCGTCGGTCCCGTAGAAGGCGTGGCACAGTCCGGCGAGTTGGAGAGCCGGCCGGGCTTCCCACTGGACGAGTTTCGCCCGGACCCGCTCCAGGTGTGCCAGCAGAGTTCCGCCGGGGTGTTCGAGCTCCGCCGCGCCCAGCTCGCGGAGCAGCTCGACCGCTCGGGCGTCTTCGGTTGGTGCGTGCACTGGCGATTCCTTCCGTACGAAGGGTCGGCGCCGAACTCGGAAACGGTTGTCCGCCTCGCGGCGCCACTCTGCCCCACAGCATGGCAAAGCCGCTGCCGGATTTCGCCGACAGGGGCGTTGAGCTGCGGTGGGGCAAAGCGGCACCGGGCGTACAACTCACCGGTACGGTGTATCCGTCCATCCACTACGCATGCCTTCCAGAAGGGTTGCAGCGCGGTTTGAACTGCGATAGGCGCGAAAATTCCGCGAACCGCGAACCGCGAACCGCGAACCGCGAACCGCGAACCGCGAACCGCGAACCGCGAACCGCGAACCGCGAACCCGCTGATCCACGGGGAGCCACCAGGCCACGGATAACCACCGCGCCGCCGGAAGCCCTTCGGGGCAGCCGTGAGCGCTAGCGCCGGCCCACCGCTCCGTGTCCCCGTAGGGCCCGACGCCCAGCGGTGGAACACCTTCCACGGGGAGAAGACCCTCGTCGTAGCCGCCCGGACGCTCACGTCCGCGACACGGGTCCTGGAGACGCTGCCGGCTCTGCTGCGCGGCGACAGCCGGGTCACCGTGGTGTTCGCCTACGACACCACCTCCGCCTTCAACGACGGAGTCCTCGATCTGCTTCGTGATGCCGGCTGCCGGGTCATGCCCTGGGCGCAGCTGAGCTGCGTCACGCCCGATCTCATCATCTCCGCCAGCGAGAACGTCGATGTGCCGGATGACGACTGCCCGGTACTCGTGCTACCGCACGGCGTGGGCTTCCAGAAGCTGGTGCCGGACGCCCGTTCGGCGCGGACCCGGCTGTCCGGCGTGGTGCCGGACGCGCTGTTGGAAGCCGGCCGGGCATGGCTGGCCATATCGCATCCGGACCAGGAAGAGCAGCTGCTCACCACCCACCCCAAAGCCGCCGGTCGCACGCTGCTCGTAGGAGATCCCGTCTTCGACCAGTTGTTGACCAGCCTGCCGCGAGCCGGCTCCTACCGGCGCGCGCTGGGCGTCGGCGATGAACAGCGCCTGGTGGTGATCAGCTCCACCTGGGGCCCGACGTCGCTGATCGGCCGGAATCCGGAACTTCCCGCCCGCCTGCTCGCCCAATTGCCGTACGACGAGTACAAGCTGGCCGCGATCATCCACCCCAATGTGTGGTCGGGGCACGGCTCGTGGCAGCTCCGGGCACTGCAGGCCGCCGCGCTGGAGGCGGGCATGCTGCTGATGTCGCCGGTGCACGCCTGGCAATCGGCGCTGGTCGCAGCCGATGTCGTGATCGGCGACCACGGTTCCGTGACGCTGTACGGCGCCGCGCTGGGAAAACCCCTGCTGCTCGCCGCGTTCGGCAGCGACTCGGTGCCCGGAACGGCCATCGCCCGCCTGGGGCGGACCGCGCCGCACCTCGATCCGCGCGAAGACCTGCGCCCGCAGATCGAGTCGGCCGTCCGGGAGCACACCCCCGGGCGTTACGCGGAGACCTCGGCCCACGCCTTCGCGGAACCGGGCCAGGCACTCACCCGGCTGCGTACCGCCGTATACAGCCTGCTGAAGCTGGCCGAGCCCGATTCCGGCCCGCCGCCGGTACTGGCGCTGCCCCGCCCCGATCCGCCGGCAGCCACGGTCGACTCCTGGATGGTGACGACGATCGCGTCCCCGGAGGCCGGAGGATGGGCGGTCGGCGTACACCGTCACGCCGCGGCCGTATCCGTATCCGTAGCCGAAGCCGTCGCCATATCCGAGTCCGGCCCCGTATCCGGCGACGGCCATGAGGAGTCCGGCCGGTTCCTGCACCTCGCGTGCGACGAGGAGGAGCGGGATCAACGGCTGGCCGAGAGCGCCTCGGTGCTGACGCGACGCCGCCCCGCCCCGACCGCGGTCGCCGCGCTCCGCTGGATCCGGGACACGCTGGACCGCCTTCCCGGCAGTTGCCTCGCCGCGGTGGCCGTGGCCGGCGGCGGCTGTCTGCTGGGGTTGCGCGACGGGCGGCTCGTGGAGGCGACGGTCACAGGGCCCGCTGCCGGTCCGGGCCTGCCGGCCGCGGTGGTCTATACGTGTCTGCGAGCGGGGCTCCCGCTGGACGACGTCTTCGTGACGCTACGGACCGGCGCCGGGCGGGAGGAGGACGTAGCGCTCCGCCTCCGGCCCTCCCCACCACCCGGCCCGCCCTGCTGAGGGCTCGCAGCCTCCCATCACCCGGCGGCGTCGCCCTGGCTGGTCTCGTCCAGACGCTCCAAAAGGTCCAGACCCTCCAGACGCCCCCGCAAGGTCTCCGCTTCCGGGCTGCCCCCGGCCTCGTAGATCTCCAAGGCCATGGCGAGGTGCTCGCGTACGGCATCCCGTCGGCCGCCGGTCCGCTCGGTGAGATCGGCGAGCCGCACCAGGGCCTGCGCCTCGTAGTGGCTCGCCCGCTGTGCGCGCAGTACGCGAGCCGCCTCGGCCAGCGTGCGCATCGCCTCATCCGGGTCACCCAGGTGCTCGTGGACGACGCCGATGGCGGCCGTCGCCCGAGCTGCCATCCGCGGATCCTCACAGGCCGTCAGATCCTGGTGCGCCTTGCGCAAGGTCTCCAGCGCCTTGCCGTGATCACCCTCGGCGTCCTGCGCACATCCCAGGAAGTAGGTGGCGATGGCCACACCACGCCATTCCCCGGCCTCGATGTTGAGCTCGATGGACCGCCGGTACGCGGCAGTGGCGCGGAAAGGGTCGAAGCGGTCCCAGTACCGTCCGAAGAATTCCTGCACGGACGCGCCGAGCGCCGGATGCCCCGACACCTCGGCGCAGGCGACGGCGCTCTCCAGCTCGGCGCGCGCCCGGTCGTACTCGCCGAGGTCCATCAGCGGACGCGACAGCAGACTGCGCAGTCGCGCCTCCGCGGCCGGCGCCACGGCCTCGGCGGCCGCGGCAGCTCCCAGTTCCAGCGACTCCTTCCAGTTCCCGAGGTGCCTGTGGTGCAGAAACAGCACCGTGAACCCCTCCGCCAGCTGCCAGACCGGCGTATGGAGGCCGTGCCGGGCCGCCGCACGCAGTACGGCCAGGATGTTGGCGCGCTCGGCCTCCAGCCAGGCCAGCGGGGGCGGGCCGCCCCCGGCCGCGAACGGATCGGGCGCGTCCCGCAACGGGCCGGAGAGGTCGGCGATGCGCAGCCGGTCCTCCCGTACGGCCCGGTCGGCGAGGGCGGTGAGGACGAGGTAGTGCGTGACCACGCGTGTCGTCAGCAGTTGCTGTTCGGTGGCCGGCTCCTCCTCGGCGGCTCGCTCCCCGGCGTGCAGCCGGACGAGATCGTGGAAGCGGAATCGACCGTCCTCCGTCACGTCCAGGAGGCTCGCGGCTTCCAGCACGTTCAGCAGCGACTCCGCGGTGGCGGTGTCGATGTCCGCGGCGACGGCGGCGGTCCCCACATCGAACGTGCGGCCGGGAAGCCATCCCAGGAGCCGGTAGAGCCTGGCCGCGTCATGCGGAAGATCGTTGTAGGCGAGGCCGAGTACAGCGGACACCGAGTGCTCCCCGTGTAAGGACATTCCATTGAGTCGACCGGTCTCGTCGGCCAGTTCCGCCGCCAGCGCGGTCAACGTCAGCCGACGATTGGTCAGCAGCCGGGCCGCCACCACGTGCAGGGCCACCGGCAGGCCGCCGCACGACTCGACCAGCCTCTCGGCGGCCGGGCGCTCCGCCGCGACAGCAGCCTCGCCGCATCTGTCGGCCAGCACCCGCAAGCCGCCGTCCATGTCCAGCGGCCCGAGCGACATCATGCGCGCCCCGTCCAGGGCAGCCAGCTCATTCAGCCTGCCGTTGCTCGTGACCAGCAGGACACTGCCCGCTCCCTTCGGCACCAGCGATCTGACCTGCGCGGGCTGGTTCACACCGTCGAGGACGATCAGCAGGCGGCGGTCCGCGGACCGGGACCGGAACAGTTTGACGCGCTCGGCGAGGGCCCCCGGGATGTTCGTGTCGGACACGCCCAGGGCTCTCAGGCACATCCCTACCGCCTCCGAGGTGTCGCCACCCGCCCCGTCCCGCAGCGGGGCGAAGTCCACGTAGATCTGCCCGTCGGGGAACAGCGCGCGGGACTTCTCCGCCCACCGGCTGACGATCGCGGTCTTGCCGACACCGGGCAGTCCGTTGAGCGCTCCGAGTCCGACCGGCGGGGAATCGTTCCCGCCGCCGAACCAGCCGTCCAGTACTGAGAGGTCCGCCGATCGGTTGATGAACCGAACGGTCAGCGAGGGGACTTGATCCGGCTTGGTCTCAGGCCCGCTCGGGGGCGGCAGCTGGACATTGAACGTGATTCCGCCGTGGATCTGCTGGGCCTGGACGCTCGGCCCGTTGACGTTCCCTGACAGTTCATTTCTCACGTGCGGCATTTCGGGGTGACCGCCGGGGCCGTCCGCGCTCACTCGGCCACCGTGCCCCGCCCGGGGTTTTCGGACGGGAGCGTGCCCGAGCTGTGAAACGTCAGCCCGGTGAACTGCTGCCCCTGGAAGACCGGCCCGTTCACACCACCGCTGATGGTGTTGTGCACCGTGACGCCCTGCTCGCTTCCCGCCCAGGGGGCCAGCTCCGCCAACAGCAGCCGCAGCTCTTCCGCGGCCGCCGGGTCCGCCTGCAGGACACGACGCAGCCGCATCCGCCAGCCGGCCTCGATATCGGCAGCGGCGCCCTCATCCTCCGCTGCCCTGGCCGCCGCCAGCTCTTCCCGCGAAATCCGGAGCTCCTCCTCAGCGGAGCCCTCGTCGCCACCTCGCGCAAAGAACCGGACCAACCGCTCCCGGCCCTGCGTCCAGGCGTCCGAAACCATGAGACCGACCAGCGTCGTCGCCCCCGACGCCGCCAGCGCTACCAACTCAGCTTCCACGGAACCCCCTTGTAGCGCATGCCTGCACGAAGTCGCTGAAGCCACCGTAGAGAGATCGCGGAGCCTTGGGTAGTCCGGCCCCCGAGTGCCGGATCCCGGCGCGGCGCACGGCTGTAGTACGGCGGTGATCGGGGAGGTGGAGGGGCGGCACGAGGGCCGCCGGGGCAGCGGCGAGAGCCGTGGAGTGAGGCTGCGGCACCCTTCCCCGTCGCGGGGTCGTGGATGCCGGCGCAGCCGACAACGGCCGCCTCGTAAGCGGCGAGATGGGCACCGGGAACGCGAAAATCCCGCCCGGTCTTTCGATCGGACGGGATCTCGTTGACTGCTCCCGAGTTACCTCAAGAACGGCCGCTGCGGTGGACCTGTGGGGATTTGAACCCCAGACCCCCTCGATGCGAACGAGGTGCGCTACCAGACTGCGCCACAGGCCCTTGCAACGAATGAAACTCTAGCATCCCGATCCGGGTGCTCGGAAATCGGTTCCCGCGCTGGTCAGTGGTGGGAGCGGAACCGCGTGGGAGAGCGGATCACTCGTTGGCCGCACGCGGGCGGTCCGGGTCGGCGTGCTGGTCGAAGAGGGGGGTGCGGCCTCGGCCCCGGGTGCGCCGGTCCTGGCCGGAGCGGGGGCGCGGGGCGGGATCGGCTTCCGGTTCGGCGCGGTCGGGCTGCTCGACCGGCTCGGCGGTGCTGGAGCGGGCGGAGCTCCAGGCGTCCGGGGCGTTGAGGTCCACGTGACCCGTCGCCCGGGGGGCGACCGGCGCCGTGACATACGTCGGCAGCGGCACGGGCACCGGCTCCCAGCCCTCGGTCCCGGTGCGGCCGCGCTCCCGCTCGCGCTGCTGGTCGACCCATTCCGCGTGGTCCGTCTCCTCGACCAGCGCGCGGCTGCCCGACGCGCGCCGGGGGGCGTGCGGAGTGGTCGAGGGCGCGGCGGTCACGGCCGACGTCGAGTCGGTGCGGACGGTGACCGCGGAGCTGTCAGTCGCGTCGTCCGCGGCCGGCTCCGCCTGCGGAGGGCGCGGGCGACGCTCACGCAGCCGCTGTGCGGCCAACTCCGCGCGCCGCTGGTCCATGGTGAACACGAACCGGCGGCGCTCCCACACCCGCAGGTAGATGATGTACGCGCTGAGCAGCGCGGCCGGGACGGCCGGGGCCCAGAGGAGCGCGAGGCCGCCGACCGCGGCGACGATCGCGCCCAGCGTGACGGCGAGGAACAGCGCGGTGGTGGTGCGCCGACGGCGCGCGAGCACCTTCGCGCGCCCCCGGCGCTCGGCGGCCGTGGCGCTCCCTGCGGGGTAGTGGTGCGACTGCTGCTGCGGGCGCTCGTGCTCATGTTCGCGCTCGCGCTGGAGGGACTGCGGGTGCTGCTTCGTACGGGCCTCGGCGCCGGGTGCGTCGGCGGACTCGGGCGCGACAATGCCCCGGACGTCGACCAGATCGGTCTCGGCGTCCGGGTCGGAGACCCTCCGTTCAAGCTCGGCCGACACGCCCGAGCCCTCGGAGGCCTCCGCACCGTCGGGGGGTGTTTCCCCCATGGCCTTGGCGTACCGGCGCTCCATTCCCGCCCGTCCGGACAACAGCCGGATGGCGGTGCTGAAGCGTTCCGTCGGACGAGCCTCATTGAGTTCGTCCTGCCTACGGAGCCACATTGGCACCAGATAGGCGGCCCAGGCCCCGACGATGACTGCGTAGATGAGGCCGCTGCTGCTCACGCCTCACACGGTAGAGGGACAAACGCAAGGCCATCCGCCAATTGGCGCGGTGTGTCGCACGATCTGGCTGATATCTAGAACTTTTTTTGTGATTGTTGTGATCAGCAGCCCGCGAATGTGCCCAATCGCCCTCTAATATCGAACATCTATTTCATTTCTGCGTTGTGCTGGGCCGCGCGCGACGCCACCGCGCGAGCAGCCCTTCGGGCACCTCTTCCGCCGTCAGGGCGTACACCAGATGGTCCCGCCAAGCGCCGTCGATGTGGAGATAGCGGGGCCGCAGCCCCTCTTCCCGGAATCCGAGTTTCTCGACGACCCGGCGGCTCGGCCCGTTCTCCGGCCTGATGCAGACCTCGACGCGGTGCAGTCCGACCGTGCGGAAGCAGTGGTCGGCGGCGAGCGCGACGGCGGTCGGCATGACGCCGCGTCCGGCGACCGCCTGGTCCACCCAGTAGCCGATATGGCCCGAGCACATCGAGCCCCAGGTGATCCCGGCCACCGTCAGCTGCCCGGCCAATTGACCCCGGTGCTCGATCACGAAGGGCAGCATCCGCCCCGCGTTCGCCTCGGCGCGCAGATGGCGCACCATCTGCCGGTAGGTGGGGCGGTGCGGACCCAGCACCCCGGGCGGGGGCGGCGGGATCGTCGCCTCCCAGGGGCGCAGCCAGTCGCGGTTGCGCCGGTTGACCTCACGCCAGTCGCGCTGGTCGCGCAGCCTTATCGGGCGGAGAACGGTGTCGCCGTCCGCCAGTTCGACCGGCCAGGGGGCGTTCAGTTCGTGCTCCCCGCCGGTCTGGGATGGTCGCCGCCGCGCAGTTGGTCCACGGCGTGCACCAGCAGTCGGTCCAGGACCGCGAGGCCGTCGCGCACCCCGCCGGTGGATCCGGGGAGGTTCACGATCAGAGTGGTGCCGGCGACCCCGGCGAGGCCGCGCGAGAGCGCGGCGGTCGGGACCGTGGCCATGCCCTCGGCGCGGATCGCCTCGGGGATGCCCGGGATCTCGTAGTCCAGGACCGGCCGGGTCGCCTCGGGTGTGCGGTCGGTCGGCGAGATTCCGGTGCCGCCCGTGGTCAGGACCACGTCGTACGAGGCCGCGACCGCGTCGCGCAGCGCGTGCCCGACCGGCTCTCCGTCGGGGACCACGCGCGGCCCGTCGACCTCGAACCCCATCGCGGTCAGACCCTCGACCAGCAGCGGACCGCCCTTGTCCGCGTAGACCCCGGCCGCGGCGCGGTTGGAGGCGGTGACCGCCAGCGCGCGGTACGGCCGCTCGGCGGCGGCCCCGGACCGCCCGGCCTGCGGGCCGCCCTGCTCAGCGCGCTCCCGCGAAGTCTCAGCGCTCTCCCGCGAAGTCACGAGGCATCCGCCGAGCCGGCGTCGCGCGTCCAGACTCCGGACTTGCCGCCGGTCTTCTCCTCGACCCGGACGTCCGTGATGACCGCGCCCTTGTCCACGGCCTTGACCATGTCGATCACGGTCAGCGCGGCGACGGTGACCGCGGTGAGGGCCTCCATCTCGACGCCCGTGCGGTCGGTGGTCTTCACCGTCGCGAAGATCTCGACAGCGTCGTCCGCGACCGAGAGGTCCACTTTCACGCCGGAGACGGCGAGCGGGTGACAGAGCGGGATCAGGTCAGGGGTGCGCTTGGCCCCCATGATTCCGGCGATCCGCGCGGTGGCGAGGGCGTCGCCCTTGGGCACGCCCTCGCCACGCAGCAGGGCGATGACGCGCGGCGCGACGAGCACCCGGCCGCTGGCGCGGGCGGTGCGTGCGGTGACGTCTTTCGCCGAGACGTCGACCATGCGCGCGGCGCCGGCTTCGTCGAGGTGCGTCAGTTGGGGCTGCGTGCTCATTGGTCCGGTGCTCCCAGTGGTCTGCGTGGGCAGACACGGTACCCGCACCACCCGTAGGCCGGGAGCGGCACTCCCGGCCTACGGCGACGCGTGCCGGTTCAGCCGAGGAGCAGGACGTCCAGCTCCTGGCCGGAGGCGACGGCGGTGGCGTCCTCCGGGACGACGATCAGCGAGTCGGCGTGGGCCAGCGACGCGACCAGGTGGGAGCCGGAACCGCCCACCGGGCTCACCGAGCCGAGCGTCTCGCCGCGCGCCGGGGGGGTGTACCGGCCGCGAAGGAACTGGCGCTTGCCCGCCGGGGAGGTCAGCGCGGCGTCCACCTTCGCGCGGACGGTCTCCCGTTCGACCTGCGGGAGCCCCATGAGAGTGCGGATCGCGGGGCGCACGAACAGCTCGAAGGAGACGTAGGAGCTGACCGGGTTGCCCGGCAGCGCGAGCAGCGGGGTCCGGTCGGCGGTGCCGCCGCCCTCGCCGCCGCGCCCTTCGCCGATGAAGCCGAAGCCCTGCGGCTTGCCCGGCTGCATGGCCAGCTTGCGGAACTCGACGCTGCCGCTCTCGCCGTCGATCTGCGAGAGGGCCTCCTTGACGACGTCGTACGCGCCGACGCTGACGCCACCGCTGGTGACGATGATGTCGGACCGGATCAGCTGGTCCTCGATGGTCGAACGGAGCGTCTCGGCGTCGTCGGCGACGGCGCCGACGCGGTAGACGATGGCGCCCGCGTCCCGGGCCGCGGCGGTGAGCGCGAAGCTGTTGGAGTCGTGGATGCTGCCGGGGCCGAGCGGCTCGCCGGGCTGGACGAGCTCGCTGCCGGTCGACATCACGACGACGCGGGGGCGCGGCCTGACCTTGACCGAGCCGCGGCCGATGGCGGCCAACAGCCCGATCTGCGGCGGGCCGAGGACCGTGCCCGCCTCCAACGCGAGGTCGCCGGCCGAGACGTCGCTGCCGCGGGCGCGGACGTACTGGCGGTCCTGGACCGGTCGGTGGACCCGGACCTCGCCGCCCGCGTCCTCGGGGGCCGAGCTGTGGGCGCGCATGGTGGCGGCGGGACCCCGGCCGATGCCGCCGTCGGTCCACTCGACGGGGACGACGGCCTCAGCGCCCGGCGGCATCGGCGCGCCGGTCATGATGCGGGCCGCTTCGCCGGGGCCGACGACGGGCAGGTCGGCGGTGCCGGCCGCGACATCGCCGACGACGGTCAGCACGACGGGGAACTCATCGCTCGCGCCCTCGACGTCGGCCGTGCGCACGGCGTAGCCGTCCATCGAGCTGTTGTCGAAGGGCGGCAGAGCGGTCGGGACGGTGACGTCCTCCACGAGGACACAACCCTGGGCGTCGAGGAGTTGCAGCTCGATGGGCTCCAGCGGGCGGACGCTGCGGAGGATGTCGGCGAGGTGCTCGTCCACGGACCAGACGCGGTCCGGGGACGCGGGCGCGCCGGTTGCTGCGGCCTGCTCAGCGGTGCTGCTCACGTGCTACATCTCCTCCGTGACGTAACTGCGAAGCCAGGTCCGGAAGTCCGGCCCCAGGTCTTCACGTTCGCACGCCAGTCTGACAATGGCACGGAGGTAGTCGCTCCGGTCCCCGGTGTCATAGCGGCGGCCGGTGAAGACGACGCCGTGCACGGGACCGCCGAGGCCGGGGTCGGCTGCGAGGGACTGGAGGGCGTCGGTGAGCTGGATCTCGTCACCGCGGCCGGGCTTCGTCTTGCGCAGCACCTCGAACACGGCCGGGTCCAGCACATAGCGGCCGATGACAGCGTAGTTGCTGGGCGCGTCGGCGCTGTCCGGCTTCTCGACGAGGTCGGTGACCTGGACGACGTCGTCCTCCGGCGTCGTGCGCACGGCGGCGCAGCCGTACAGGTGGATCTGCGAGGGATCGACCTCCATCAGGGCGATCACACTGCCGCCGTGCTGCTCCTGGATCTCGACCATCCGGGACAGCAGCGGGTCGCGGGGGTCGATCAGGTCGTCGCCGAGCAGTACGGCGAACGGCTGGTCGCCGACGTGCGGGGCGGCGCACAGGACGGCGTGCCCGAGGCCGCGGGGGTCGCCCTGGCGGACGTAGTGCATGGTCGCGAGGTCGCTGGACTCCTGGACCTTGGAGAGCCGGTCCTCGTCCCCCTTGCGGGTGAGCGCCTGCTCCAGCTCGTGGTTGCGGTCGAAGTGGTCCTCCAGCGGCCGCTTGTTCCGTCCGGTGATCATGAGGACGTCGGAAAGACCGGCAGCGGCGGCTTCCTCGACCACGTACTGGATCGCAGGCTTGTCGACGACCGGCAGCATTTCCTTGGGAGTTGCTTTGGTCGCCGGGAGGAAGCGAGTGCCTAGGCCGGCTGCTGGAATGACAGCCTTGGTGATCCGAGTACGCGATTGAGTCATGTCAAGAACCTTAACCGGAGCGTTTGGGCGGAAGGCGAAGCTCCGATTATTTTGACCCGAGACAAGGGATTTGTGCGCGCGGTGAACGCTCTTGACGGTAGTAAGCCCGGGTTGCGTCGAGACCTCCTCTCGGTGAGAGCGGGGTTGACAGTTGATGACGTCGCGGAGGCCGCGGCGGTTCTCGCGGCGCGGGCGGCGGAGTTGCCGGAGCTCGCCGGCGCGGGCACGGTGGCCGCGTACGTCTCAGTGGGGCGCGAGCCGGGCACCCGCGCGCTGTTGGACGCGCTGCGGGCGCGGGGCGTGCGGGTACTGCTGCCCGTGCTCCTGCCGGACAACGATCTCGACTGGGCGCACTACACCGGCGCGGACGGGCTTCTGCGCGCCGGGCACGGGCTGTTGGAGCCCTCCGGGGAGCGGCTGGGCCCCGACGCGGTCCTCGCGGCGGACGCCGTGCTGCTGCCGGGGCTGGCCGTGGACGAGCGCGGGATGCGGCTCGGGCGCGGCGGCGGCTCGTACGACCGGGTGCTGGCCAGGCTGGCCGCCGCGGGCGCCGATCCGGCGCTGGTGGTGCTGCTGTACGCGAACGAGGTGGTCGCGCGGGTCCCTGAGGAACCGCACGACCACCCCGTACACGCAGTGGTCACCCCGGAGGGGGTCAGGCGCTTCGCGCCCCCGCCAGAGGTCCCGCACAGGGCCTGAAGGGGCACCCTGGGCGAGACCGCCGCGGCAAACGCTGAGACGGGCTGGCACCGCTGGCACCGCTGGCACCGCTACGGCATCAGCACCATCTTGTCGTCGGTGCTCTTGTCGACCGCCTTCTCGCTGTAGGCCCAGGGCAGCAGTTCGCCCTTGGCCCATTTGTCGGTCTGGTCGCTGTAGTGCGCGCTGTACGCGTGCCCCGACGCGCCGGTGAGGTTGATCCAGCGGGACTTGTCGAGGTTCCCGAGGTTGACGACCATCCGCATCGACGGGACCCAGACGACGTCGTAGCCGCCCGCCGCGTTCCAGCCGGTGGCGTCGACGGCGGCCTCGCCGCCGCCGAGGTTCCACGGGCCGCGGTTGAGCAGCCACTGGACGACGCCGGGGCCCTCGGTGCCGAGCGTCTGGTTCTTGAGCTTCAGCTGGTGCAGCCGGCCCCAGCTCCAGGTGTCGATGTCCTTGCCGAGCTTGGACGTCAGCTCGAAGCGGGCGTCCTTCATGGCGCTGGCCAGCAGCTCGTCACGGCTGCGGTCGCCGGGATCGGCGCGGGTCCCGGAGGTCTTCCACCACTCGTTCTTCGCGTCCGGCAGGATCTTCCTGACGACCTCGTACCAGCGGTCGCCGCCGTCGGGCTGCGCCGCGTCGGGGGCCCGCTTGCCGCACTCCCGGACCAGCCGGGTGTTGCCGTCGAGGTCTTCGAGCGGCCCCGAGTCGTCGATCGGCCGTACATTGCGGCACTCGCCCTTGACCCGCAGTTCCTTCGGCAGCTTGTTGCCGAAGCCGCGCTTGAGGGTGTTGCGCCAGACCGCGTTGAAGTAGGCGGCGGCGGCCGAGTCCGCGTCCTGGGTGTAGTCCCAGCCTTCGAGGAGCTTCTGCGCCTCGCGGATGTACGGGTCCTTGATGTCGAGCTTCAGCAGGTAGGGCGTCAGCAGCTTGGCGATCTCGCTGCTGTTGTCCATCTGCATGCTCTGCATGTCATCCGTCGAGATCTTGCCGCCGTCCTTGATCTTCGACTGGATGAGGTCGTCGATCCGCTGGCTGCGCGCTCCGTAGCCCCAGTCCTCGGTGAGCAGGTACGGGTACTTGTCCTTGTCGATGACGGCCTGGTTGGCGGTCACGATGTAGCCGCGCTCGGGGTTCAGCTCGTACGGCAGGGCGGACTGCGGGATGTAGCCGCGCCACTTGTAGCTGGAGTCCCAGCCGGGCGCTGGGTAGGTGCCGTTGCCCTTGCCCTTGCCGCGGACCGGGATCTGCCCCGGCGCCTGATAGCCGATGTTGCCCTTGGTGTCGGCGTAGATCAGGTTCTGCGCGGGGACCGCGAAGCCGCGGGCGGCCTTGCGGAACTCGGTGAAGTCCTTGGCCGCGTTCAGCTCGAAGACGGCGTCCATGGACTTGGACGGGTTGAGCGCGGTCCAGCGCAGCGAGACCGCATACCCGTCGCCGCGGTCCGGCGCCGCGTCACCGACGGGCGCCTTCTTGCCGACCGTGTCCAGCTCGGTGTTCCGGTCCGAGACGATCGGCCCGTTGTCGGTCGTGCGGACCGTGATGTCCCGGCTCTTGCCGCCGGCGACCTTGATGGTCTCCTTGCGGGTCTTGAAGGGCACCTGCTCGCCGTCGGACAGATAGCTGTCCGAGGTGACCCGCTGGAGGTAAAGGTCCGAGACGTCGGCGCCGAGGTTGGTCATGCCCCAGGCGATGTCCTGATTGTGGCCGATGACGACGCCCGGCATGCCGGAGAAGGTGTACCCCGCCGCGTCGTACGAGCACTTGGCGCTCACCGTCCGGCAGTGCAGGCCCATCTGGTACCAGACGGAGGGCATCTGCGGCGCGAGGTGCGGATCGTTGGCGAGCAGTGGCTTGCCGGTGGTCGTGTTCTTCCCGGAGACCACCCAGGAGTTGGAGCCGATGCCGCTGCCGTTCGGGCCGAGCAGCGCGGGGATCTCGTCCAGGGTGTCGGACAGCGAGGAGAGCTGGGTCTGATAGCCCCCGGTCGCCGAGGACGCACCGTCCGCCGTCCCCTTGGGGTCGAACTTCCGGGTCACCGGGTTCACCGCGCCGCCGCCGACGATCGGCTTGTTCCGGTCGTACGGGTACGGCGGGTAGAGGTCCTTGATCTGCTTGTCCGTGAGCCGGCTGGACATCAGGGAACGGTCGATCTCGTCCTGCATGTTGCCGCGCAGATCCCAGGCCATGGCCTTGAGCCAGGCGACCGAGTCGACCGGAGTCCACTGCTGGGGCTTGTAGTCGTTGGTGAAGCCCAGGGCCGCGTACTCGACGGACAGGGACTTGCCCTTGTGGTCCTTCAAGTAGGCGTTGACACCGGCGGAGTAAGCCCGCAGATATTTCTTGGTGTCGGGCGACAGCTTGGTGTCGTATTCCTTCTGGGCGACCTCTCGCCAGCCCAGCGTGCGCAGGAAGGCGTCGGTCTTGACCTGACCGCTGCCGAACATCTCGGAGAGGCGGCCCGCGGTCATGTGCCGCCGGACATCCATCTCCCAGAAGCGGTCCTGGGCCTGAACGAAGCCCTGGGCGCGGAAGAGGTCTTCGGAGGTGTCGGCGTAGATCTGCGGAATGCCGCTGCCGTCACGTTTCACCTGGACCGGGCCGGCGAGGCCCTTGAGCTTGAGTGAGCCGGTGGTCTCCGGCAAGGAGGCCCGCACGGTGTCAATGCTCCAGAACGTGCCGTAGCCGACGCCCGCCACCAGCAGCAGGACGACCGCGATCACGAGGAGGCGGGCGCGTCGCCCCTTTTTCTTCTTGGCAGCAGGAGCGGTCTTGTTGGCGGGCATCGCTGTCCTTAGAGGGGCAGGGTGGTCCTGGAAGTGCAGGAGCAACCATAGGCGCAGCCACCGGGCCACCCCTACGCGGAGTCACTACTGAGGCCCCCGACCTTCAAGCACCGGTAAACTCTTAGGTAAGGTAATGAAGTTCCCGGCGGTCGGAAGGAACGTTCCGGCCGTGTTGCGAGAGAGGACTGGCCACTGTCTGTCGACCACCTCAACGAACTCCTGCTCGTGTGCGCGCTCGTGCTGCTCATCGCGGTGGCCGCGGTTCGCGTCTCCTCCCGCAGCGGGCTCCCCAGCCTGCTCATCTACCTCGGCATCGGCGTAGCGATAGGCCAGGACGGCATCGGCGTCGAGTTCAGTGACGCCCGGCTGACCCAGGTGATCGGCTACGCGGCCCTCGTCGTGATCCTGGCCGAAGGCGGACTCGGCACGAAGTGGCGGGAGATAAGACCCGCGCTCCCGACGGCGGCCGTCCTGTCCACCGTCGGCGTCGCGACGAGCGTGGGAATCACCGCGACGGCCGCGCACTACCTGGTGGGCCTCGACTGGCGGCAGGCACTGATCATCGGTGCGGTGGTGTCCTCGACGGACGCGGCGGCGGTCTTCTCGGTGCTGCGCAAGGTCCCGCTGCCCGCCCGGCTGACGGGCGTGCTGGAGGCCGAATCCGGCTTCAACGACGCCCCGGTGGTGATCCTGGTCGTCGCGTTCTCGGTGGCGGGACCCGTCGACCACTGGTACCTGCTGCTCGGTGAGATCGCACTGGAGCTGACGATCGGCGCGGCCATCGGCCTCGCGGTGGGCTGGCTCGGCTCGTACGGCCTGCGGCATGTGGCGCTGCCCGCATCGGGCCTCTACCCGATCGCCGTGATGGCCATCGCGGTGGTCGCCTACGCGGCCGGCGCGCTCGCGCACGGCAGTGGGTTCCTCGCGGTCTACCTCGCCGCCCTGGTGCTCGGAAACGCGAAACTGCCGCACTGGCCGGCGACCAAGGGCTTCGCCGAAGGGCTCGGCTGGATCGCGCAGATCGGGATGTTCGTCCTGCTCGGCCTGCTGGTGACCCCGCATGAGCTGGGGGACGACATCTGGCCGGCGGTCATCGTCGGCCTGGTCCTGACGGTCGTAGCCCGGCCGGTCTCCGTTTTCGTCAGCACAGCGCCGTTCCGGACCAGCTGGCAGGAGAAGACTCTGCTCTCCTGGGCCGGGCTGCGCGGCGCGGTGCCGATTGTGCTGGCGACGATCCCGGTGGTGGCGGAGGTCCCGGACAGCCGACGGCTGTTCAACATCGTCTTCGTGCTGGTCATCGTCTACACCCTGATCCAGGGACCGACTCTGCCCTGGCTCGCCCGACGGCTGCGGATCGGGGCGCCGGACACCGCGGCCGATCTCGGCATCGAGTCGGCGCCGCTTGAGCGGCTGCGCGGCCATCTGCTGTCCGTGTCCATCCCGGACGCGTCCCGGATGCACGGCGTGGAGGTCGGCGAGCTGCGACTGCCGGCGGGCGCCGCCGTGACGCTGGTCGTACGCGACAAGAAGAGCTTCGTTCCGCAGCCCTCGACCGTGCTGCGACGCGGTGACGAACTCCTCGTCGTCGCCACCGACCCGGTGCGGGACGCGACGGAACGACGCCTGCGGGCGATCGGCAGGGGCGGCAAGCTGGCCGGATGGCTGGGCACGGGCGGGGAGCACAACAGGTCGTAGCGGGGGCGTACGGCGAGCGCTCAGCGGGCGTGCGGGGGCGTGCGGCACGGGCTCAGCGGACGTGCCGGGGGCGCGTAGCGGGGCGTGGAGGGGTGCCGAGGGGCGTGCGGGGAGGGAACAGCGGGGGCGCGCGGCAGTGACTCTCACCACCCACCCCAGTCTCTTGTCCCGACTGGCGACAGTCCTGGCCCATAGCGGCTAATATGGGGCTGTTGTAAACCCCCAACTCTGTCTGACGCAGAGCTGGCGCGACCGAACGGCGGCCGCGGTCCACCGCACCTATCGGAGGACCGGCCCGGCATCACCACGGTCCTGCGCGAGAGGACAGCTCTCGGCGCACTCCGAAGGGTGAGGGCAGCCGCTACCGCGGTGGCAGACCAGTATCGGGCGTGCGCCACCAGGCGGCAGAAAGGCCGGCCGTGGCATCCACGGTCACCACCCCAAGCCCCACCCGCCCCGGATACGGACAACTGCTGCGCACACCCGGCGCGTGGACGTTCCTGCTCCCCGGCTTCTTCGCACGGCAGCCCTTCGCGATGCTGACCATCGGCATGGTGCTGCTGGTCCAGCACACCACCGGCTCGTACGGCACGGCCGGTGTCGTAGCCGCCACCAGCGGCGTCTCGATGGCCCTGTTCGCGCCGCAGAGCGGCAAGCTCGCGGACCGGTTCGGCCAGGGCGCCGTACTGCTGCCCGGGGTGCTGGTGCACTCCGCTTCGGTGGTCCTGCTGGTCGTCCTCGCACTGTCGGACGCCCCGCTGTGGACCCTGATCGCCGCCGCTGTGCCGGCCGGCGCTTCGGTGCCGCAGGTCGGGCCGATGGTCCGGTCCCGCTGGGCCGCCAAGCTCGACGGCACGCCGCTGATGACCACCGCGGCCGCCTTCGAGTCGGTCACCGACGAGTTCACCTTCGTCATCGGACCGGTGCTGACCACCGCGCTGTGCACCGGCGTGCACCCGGCCGCCGGACTGATCGCGGAAGCAACCCTGACGCTGATCGGCGGCCTGATCTTCGCGTCCCAGCGCCGCACCGCCCCGCGGCCGAGCCGGCTGACGGCGGACGGCGGCCTCAAGCAGGCGTCGGCGCTGTCCGTGCCGGGCGTACGGGTGCTGATCGTGGCGCTGCTGGGCATCGGCGCGGTCTTCGGCGGCATGCAGGTCTCGTTGACCGCCTTCGCCGAGGAGATCGGGCAGCCGGGCATCAACGGCATGCTCTACGGGGTCTTCGCGGCGGGCAACATGCTCGCGGGCGTGGCCTGCGGCGCCATCGCCTGGAAGCGCAGCCCGCACCAGCGGCTGCTGGCCGCGTACGTCCTGCTGGCGCTGGCCTGCTCCGCCCTGTGGGCGGTGCACTCCGCGCCGCTGCTCGGCGGGCTCGGGCTGCTCGTGGGGCTGTGCATCGCGCCGACCATGATCACCGGCTACACGATGGTGGAATCACTGGTTCCGGCAACCGCTCGGACCGAGGCGTTCACCTGGCTGACCGGCGCGGTCGCGCTGGGACAGGCAGCGGCGGTGACGGTGTCGGGACAGCTGGCCGACCGCTTCGGCGCGAGCGCCGGTTTCCTGGTGCCGCTGGGCGGCACCACACTGGCCCTGGTGACCGTGGGACTGTTGCGCAAGCGGCTCGTCCCGCGGCCCGCGAGCCTGGTCGTGGCGAGTGGGGTGCGTCACCGAGTCCCGGTCACAGTGGACTGACGCGCCGGAATACTGCACTATGAAGCGTCGTTAGCACTCACTGAGTGAGAGTGCCAGGAGGAGCAAGTGCCGACCTACCAATACCAGTGCACCGCGTGCGACGAAGGTCTCGAGGCGGTTCAGAAGTTCACCGATGACGCCTTGACCGTCTGCCCGGCCTGCGAAGGACGCCTGCGCAAGGTCTTCTCAGCCGTCGGCGTCGTCTTCAAGGGCTCCGGGTTCTACCGCAACGACAGCCGCAGCTCGTCGTCCAGCAGCACGGTCGGCGCCGCGGCGGCCAAGACGCCCGCCGCGGGCAAGAGTGAGAAGAGCGAAAGCAGCAGCTCCTCGCCCTCCTCCCCTTCGCCGGCTTCGACGTCGTCCTCATCGTCGGGCAGCTCCAGCGGCAGTTCGAGCAGCAGCTCGGCCGCCTGACACACCGCCGCGATACCCACGCGGCACCCATACGTTCCGGACCCCGCAGCCTCGCGACGAGGCGGCGGGGTCCGATGCGTTGACCGGGTCCCGACCGGCCCTATTAGGGTGACCGCATGGTGGAGACGAGCAGCGCGCAGGCAACAACCGCACCGCAGGCCGAGATAGGCGTCATCGGCGGATCGGGGTTCTACTCCTTCCTCGACGACGTGACAGAGATCACCGTGGAGACTCCCTACGGACCCCCGAGCGACTCCCTGTTCGTGGGCGATCTCGCCGGCCGCCCGGTCGCGTTCCTGCCGCGCCACGGCCGCGAGCACCACCTGCCTCCGCACCGGATCAACTACCGCGCCAACCTGTGGGCGCTGCGCTCGGTCGGCGTACGCCAGGTGCTCGGCCCGTGCGCGGTCGGCGGCCTGCGGCCCGAGTACGGGCCGGGAACGCTGCTCGTACCGGACCAGCTGGTGGACCGCACCAAGGCGCGGGCGCAGACGTACTACGACGGTGAGCTGCTGCCCGACGGACAGCAGCCGAATGTCGTGCACCTGTCCTTCGCCGACCCGTACTGCCCGGTCGGACGGGCCGCGGCCGTCGCGGCGGCGCGCGGGCGCGACTGGGAGCCGGTGGACGGCGGGACGCTCGTGGTGGTCGAGGGCCCGCGCTTCTCGACCCGCGCGGAATCGCGCTGGCACGCCGCCCAGGGCTGGTCCGTCGTCGGCATGACCGGCCACCCGGAAGCGGTGCTGGCCCGCGAGCTGGGGCTCTGCTACACCTCCCTGACCCTGGTCACCGACCTGGACGCGGGCACGGAGAGCGGCGAGGGCGTCTCTCACGAGGAAGTGCTCAAGGTCTTCGCCTCCAACGTCGGGCGGCTGCGGGACGTGCTCTTCGACGCGGTGGGCACACTGCCCGCCACCGAGGCGCGCGACTGCCTGTGTGCGACGGCCGTGGACGGCATGGAGCTGGGGATCGAGCTGCCGTAGAGGCGGTGGGGGTGGGCGGGACGGCCGACGGGGCTCTTGGCGGGGCTGCCTGCGGGACTGTCGGCGGGTGCGGCTGGCGGGTGCGGCTGGGATAGCTGTTGCTCGTGTGGGTGACGGAGTTGTTCATACTCCGTTGGGCCGTCCACAGGCTTATACGGGCGTCGGCGCGGCCGGGCATCGTGGGGATCGTTCGGTCGCCGGTCGGAACCCCAGCAGGGGCCCGGCTCGATTTCCGGCCGGATTCGAACCGGATTCGAACCGGTCCGGCCGATGCCCAGTCGAAGCCTCACGGCAGGTGGTGGTTGCCATGTCCGCTGCGTTTCCCGATTCCTCGATTCCCCCGCTTCCCGCTCCCCCGCGCTGTGAGGTGCCGGCCTTCGAGCCGGTCCGGGTGGGCGGTGGCGCGCACCGGCTGCTCAGGCGCGTACGCCGGCGGCGGCGCGGCCTCTCCGCCGCCGGGCTGGCCATGGCGGCCGTCGCGCTGGCCGCCGCCTCACCGCACGAGGTGGGCCCCGGCCCGGAGGCGGGGTGTCAGCATGCCGAATCGCACGCGCTGCCTAGGTGATCGCCGGTCCGTGCTCCTGGATTGGACAACCCGGCCCCGCTCTGCCGTAAGTTGCGGAACTGCCTATTCCGTCGAACATGTCCAGAGAAAGAGGCTTTGCGGTGAGCGAGGAGAAGACAGGACTCTTCGGGGGTTTCAAGGAATTCCTGATGCGGGGCAACGTGCTGGACCTCGCGGTCGCGGTCGTCATCGGTGCGGCATTCACCAATATCGTGAATTCTGTGGTCAAGGGCGTCATCAACCCGATCGTGGGTGCGTTCGGCTCCCAGAATCTGGACCACTACACGGCGTGCCTCAGCGACACGTGCACGAAGGACGCGGTGACCAACGAGGTCACCGAGGGGATCTACATCCTCTGGGGATCGGTGCTCAGCTCCGCGCTGACGTTCCTCATCACCGCGGCCGTCGTCTACTTCCTCATGATCCTGCCGATGAACCGGATCAAGGCCCGGCAGGCCGCGAAGGCGCCATTGGCGGCCACGCCCGCCGAGGTCACCGAGATCGAGCTGCTGGCGGAGATCCGCGACGCGCTCATCGCGCAGCGCAATGGCTCCCACGACGCCGTCGTGGGCCAGCGCTCGAACAGTTCCGGGCCGGTCCCGACCTCGACCTCGACCGAGAAGTAGCCTCCGGGACGGCACGCACGGGGGAGGTCCGGCTCCATCGGATCCGGGCGCGTCTGATCCGGGCGCGTCAGATGTGGTGCGGCGGCTTCTCGTCGAGGAAGCGCGCCAAGTCGGCGGCGGAGCCGTCGCCGACCGGCCGGTCTCCCCAACCCCGGTCCGTGTCGTCCGACGACTGCTGCGCCAGCGGATCGTCGAAGATCAGTGCGGCGGCGGGCTTGCGCGAGGCCCCGCCGGGTTCGGGGTCAGGAGCCTGCTGTGGTTCGGGGGCGGGGCCGGGGTTCATGCCTCCAGGGTACGGCGGTCGGGCCTGCGATCCGGGCCGTCGCCGGTGGGAGCGGGTCCGGTCGGAGCAGGTCCGGTCGGAGCAGGTCCGGTCGGATCAGGCCGTTCCGGTGGCGGCGCGGATCAGCAGGTATGCGGCTACGGCGAGCACCAGCAGCGCGAAGGCGCGGCTGAGCGCCGTCCCGGAGACCCGGTCCGTGAGTCGTCTGCCCGCCAGCGAGCCGAGGACCGCGGCTCCGGTGAGCGGCAGGATGACGGACCAGTGGAAGGTGCCCTGGCCGGCGCGGACGGTCAGCGCGGTGGCGGAGTTGACCGCGATGATGAGCAGCGAGGTACCGACGGCCGCAGGCATCGGATACGCCAGGAGCGCGACCAGAGCGGGGACGATGATGAAGCCGCCGCCGACTCCGAGAAAGCCGGTGAGGAAGCCCACGGCGAGGCCCGCCGCGATCACCTTGGCGAAGGTGAGACCGCGCGAGGGTGCCGCCAGGGCAGCGGCCTGGGCGACGGCGGTGAGGTTCCCGGCAGCGCCGCCGGCCGAGTTCCCGGCCGCACCCCCGGTCGAACGGAACGCAGCGACCCCGCCCCCGCCGACGGGCTCGCGGCGAGGTGGTGGCACGCCCTCGCCGCGCCGCGTGCGGTTGCGGGCCAGCATGCCCAGCGCCGAGAGGACCATCAGGCCCGCGAAGCACAGCACCAGCACGGTCGGGGCGGCGATCCGGTTCAGGGCGGTCCCCGCGTACGAGGCCGCGATCCCGGCGGCCCCGAAGCCGAGCCCGGCCCGCCAGCGCACATTGCCCCTGCGGGCATGCCCCCAGACTCCGAAGACGGCGGTCACCCCGACGATGAACAGGCTGCCGGTGGTCGCGGACCGCGCGCTCTCCCCCAGGACGTACGCCAGCACCGGCACGGCCAGGATGGAGCCGCCGCCGCCGAGCGCGCCCAGGCTGAGGCCGATGAGCGCACCCAGCAGGATGCCCAGCAGAAGCGTCATGCGACGGTTCCGGGCCGCCCGTCGGAGCGGCGGACCGGTAGCCCGGAGCGGGCCCAGGCCTGCATGCCGCCGCCGAGATTGCGTGCGTCGATGCCCGCCGCACGCAGCCGGAAAGCCGCTTGCGCGGAGCGGCGACCCGACCGGCATACGGCGATGACGGTCCGGCCAGGGGCAGCGACAGCCGAAGCGGCAGGTGCGGGGGCAGCGGCAACGGCTGCGGCCGAGCCATCAGGCGGGGCCGTATCGGAGCCAGCCGTATCAGCGCCATGGGCAGGGGCACCATGGGCAGGGCCAAGGGCGGGACCAGCGGCGGGGACGAGGCCGGCCAACCGGCCTGCCACCTGGTCGGGTTCCAGGACGCACAGCGGTATGTGCACCGCGTCGGGCGCGTGCCCGGCCTCCCATTCCTCGCTCTCGCGCACATCGAGCAGGACGGCTCCACCGGCCGCTACGAGGCGTTCGGCTTCCAGCGGGTCGAGGTCTGCGGACGGCTCCATTGCCATCTTCTGACATCTCCTCAGCTCAACCCCCTGACAGGCCAGGGGGCGGTGGTGGGCGAGTTGGTGGGTCGGCCGAGGCCTCAGCCGGTCAGGCTGAACGCGTCCACCTCGCGTCCGCCCGCCGCGAGGTCGATGCGGTAGCCGTCGCGGGCGGAGAACTCGGCCCGCGCGGTGAAGCGGTCGCCGCGCACGAGCGTGTGCCGCCACTCCACGGACTGTCGGCCCATGCAGCCGAGGCGGTCGATCGCGAAGGCGGCCACGCCCGCGTCGATGCCGAGCAACCGGCGCTCGGCGGTGGTGGGCACGACCGCGCGGAGCACCTCGCGTCCGCCGGTCAGCCGTACGCCTGCCCGGTCGGCGAGTTCGTCGTAGAGGCTGGTGTGGGTGAAGTCGGCGGTGAGCAGCGGCCGGGCGAGATCGGCGGGCAGCCAGACCCGGTCGACCGCGAGCGGCTCGTCGTCGGCCAGCCGGAGCCGTTCCAGGTGGAACAGCTGGGTGGACTCCTCCAGGCCGAGGCGGGCCGCGAAGACGCCGTCGGCCCGGATGTCCAGGACGCGTACGAGGCTGCGCTGCGTCTGGCCCGCCGCCTCGACGGAGGCGAAGAGGCTGTACAGCGCGCCGACCGGCTGTTCTATCTCGGCGGGGACGGCCAGCCGGGGAGGGCGTCCGCGCTCGGCGATGACCAGTCCGTCGGCGCGGAGCTGCCGCAGGGCCTCGCGCACGGTGTGCCGGCTGACGCCGTACTCCTCGACCAGGGCCAGTTCGCCCGGGAAGGCGGTGGTGAACTCGCCGGATTCGAGGCGCGCCCGCAGGTTGTCGTGGACCTGGGCCCAGAGCGGAAGCGGACTGGAGCGGTCCGGTCGAGCGGCCCCACCGCGCTCGGGGATGCCGTCGCGGCCCTCGCCGCGGCCCTGAGGCTGGCTCCGTTCGCCGGTCATACGGTGCTCCTCGGGGTGCTGCGGTCTACTGCGGTCTGCGTGGCCCAGGGGCCTCTTGCCCCGTTCGCATCGGCACTCTTAATGTACGTACATTCGTGCATTAAAGAAAGGAGCGGTCCAGTGGTCGAGGTAGAGGTCATCCCGACGGAGGAACTGGGTAATCGCAGCTACATCGCCCACGACGGCAGCAGCGCCGTCGTGATCGACCCGCAGCGCGACCTGGACCGCGTCGAGGCTGTGCTCAGCTGGTTGGGCGTGACCTGCGGTCTGGTCATGGAGACCCATATCCACAACGACTACGTCACCGGCGGCTACGAACTCGCCCGCCGCCTCGGAGTCCCGTACGTGCTGTCCGCCGACGAGGACGTGTCCTTCGGGCGGCACGGGGTCCGGGACGGCCAGCGGCTGGCGGTCGGGCGGCTGACCGTGCAGGTCACCGCCACCCCCGGGCACACCGACAACCACCTGTCGTACGTGATCTCCGACGGCGACGGCCCGCCGGTCGTCTTCACCGGCGGCTCACTGCTGTACGGCAGCGTGGGCCGTACCGACCTGGTGGACCCCGCCCGCACCGAGGAGCTGACCCGCGCCCAGTACCGCTCGGCCCACCGCCTCGCGGACGCGCTGCCGGACGACACGGGCGTCTACCCGACGCACGGCTTCGGCAGCTTCTGCTCGTCGGGGTCAGCGGGGTCAGCGGGGGCCGGGGCGGCGGCCTCGGCGGGCGCCGTCTCCCACGCCCACGCCCACGTTCACTCCCACGCCCCCTCTCCCTCGCTCTCTCCCGATCCGGCTCCAGATCCCGCGACCGCTCCCGCCGCCCCGCCGAGCGCAACCATCGGCGACGAGCGGGCCCGTAACGCCGCGCTGACCGAGCCCGACGAGGACGTCTTCGTCGCCCGGCTGGTCGCGGGGCTGACCGCCTACCCCGCCTACTACGCGCATATGGCGGCCCTCAACCGGCAGGGCCCTGGTGTACCGGACCTCGCGCCGCCCGCCCGGGTCGACGCGCATGAGCTGGCCAAGCGGATAGCGGACGGCGAGTGGGTGGTCGATCTGCGCGACCGGACCGCGTACGCCGCCGGGCATCTGGCCGGGACGGTGGGCATCGAGTTGGGCCGCCAGTTCGCGACCTACCTGGGCTGGCTGCTGCCCTGGGGCAGCCAGCTGACCCTCATCGGCGAGACCCCGGAGCAGGTCGCCGACGCGCAGCGTCAGCTGATACGCATCGGCGTCGACCTGCTGGCGGGGGCCGGCACCGCCCCCGGAACGCTGCCCGGCGAGGCGCTGCGCTCGTACCCGAGGGTGCGGTTCGCGGATCTGGCGGTGCGGCCCGAGGGCGAGCCGGTCATGGATGTACGGCGGGACGACGAGCGGGCTCAAGGCCATATCCCCGGCTCGACGCACGTCCCGCTGCACAGCCTGCTGGACCGGCTGGCCGAACTCCCCGCCGGACGGCTGTGGGTGCACTGCGCGGGCGGCTTCCGCGCGAGCATCGCCGCCGCGCTGCTCGACCGGGCGGGCCGTCAGGTCGTGCTCGTCGACGACGACTACGCGAAGGCCGTCGAGACGGGACTCGCCACCGGCTGATCGCCGCCGCCACCGCCGGGGGCCCGCCCGTCCGAGCGCAACCCCGCCCGATCCTGACCGTCTTGGCTCAACCCCGCGCGACCCCGTCAGCCCACCAACCCACGGAGGCATCATGTCCACCGCGCACGAGCCGACCAGCGGGACACCCAACGGGACGGCCGACAGCACAGCCGCAGGGACGTCCACCGATCCGGCCACCGGCACGGCGGCGACGTCGCGGACGACGCGGAGCACCCACCATCAAGTGCTCGTCATAGGCGGCGGCACCGCCGGGATCAGCGTCGCCGCACGGCTGCGGCGCGCGGGCGTCGGCGGGGTGGGGCTGCTGGAGCCCTCGGACACGCACTACTACCAGCCACTGTGGACGCTCGTGGGCGGCGGCTGCGCGCCGCTCGCCGAGAGTGCGCGCCCCGAGGCGTCGCTGATCCCCGGCAAGACCCGCTGGATCAAGGACAGGGCCGAGTCGGTCGACCCCGACTCGCGCACCGTCTCCACCGCCGGCGGCGCGCTGCTGGGCTATGACCGGCTGGTGGTCTGTCCGGGGATCCAGCTCGACTGGAACCGGGTGCCCGGCATGTCCGAGGCGCTGGACAGCCCGTACGCGTCCAGCAATTACGCCCCGGAGCTCGCGCCCAAGACCTGGGGCCTGATCCGCGGACTGCGGTCCGGAACGGCCGTGTTCACGATGCCGTCCGGCCCCATCAAGTGCGCGGGCGCCCCGCAGAAGATCGCCTATCTGGCGGCCGATCACTGGCGGCGCGAAGGGGTCTTGGACAAGATTCGGATCGTGCTGGTGCTGCCGACTCCCGCGATGTTCGGAGTGCCGGAATTCGCGGCCGAGTTGGAGCGGGTCGCCACCCGCTACGGCATCGAGGTGCGCAAGAACAGCGAACTCACCGAGGTCGACGCGGACTCCCGTAAGGCCGTCATCGCGAACAACGCGGACGGCAGCTCCGAGTCCGTCGAGTACGACCTGCTGCACACCGTGCCACCGCAGTCGGCGCCCGACTGGATCAAGGCGGGCCCGCTGGCGGGGCGGTCGGACCCGGGCGGTTACACGGAAGTGGACCGGCACACCCTGCGGCACGTCCGGTACCCGGAGATCTTCGCCCTCGGCGACGCGGGCTCCACTCCCAACTCCAAGACGGGCGCGGCGATCCGCAAGCAGGCTCCGGTGGCGGTCGAGAACCTGCGGGCCTCGCTCGCCGGGCGGGGCCTCACCGCCCATTACGACGGCTACGCCTCCTGCCCGATCACCACCGCCCGCGACCGGATGCTGCTCGCGGAGTTCGACTACTCGATGCGGCACACCCCGTCGTTCCCGTTCATCGACACCACCCGCGAGCGGCGCGACATGTGGTACCTCAAGCGGCGCGGACTGCCGTTCCTGTACTGGCGGCTGATGCTCAAGGGACTGGCCTGACACGCGGCCCCTCAGCGGGCCGGCTCTCAGCGGGCCGGCTCTCAGCGGGCCGGCTCTCAGCAGGTCGGCTCTCAGCGGGCCGTCCGACAGCGGGCCGTCCGACAGCGGGCGGCCCCTCTCAGCGGCCTGTCCTTGAGCGGCCCGTCCTCAGCGGGGTGGCAAGCTCCTCGTGCCACCACAGGTCGCGGCCGGGCGTCCAGGCCACCGGGCGGTCCGCGCGGTGGACGACGAGCACCGAGCGGATGTCCGGGCAGTCCGTCAGCGCCTGGTCGATGACCGACTTGACCGCACGGCCGCGGCCGTGGCGGTAGGCGCCATCGGCGGTGATCAGCACGCGCGCGCCCACCTCCCTGATCCGGTCGCGCAGTTCGTGCGAGCGCAGCCCGACGGGCAGCGTGGTCCGTACGGCTTCGATCCGGCCGCAGGCCAGCGTCGCGACAACGGACTCGGGGACGAGCGGCAGGTGCACCGCCACCCGGTCGCCGGGGCGGACCCCGAGGCGGGTGAGGGCGGCGGCGGCTCGGGCGGCCTGGTCCAGCAGCTCGCTGGGCGTCATCTCCGTTCCGTCCCCGTCCCCGGCAGCGGTTCCGGAACCGGACCTGCCGCCGGCCCTGCCCGCGACGCCGAGTCCTGCTCCGGTCCCGGTCCCGGTCCCCGCTTCCGGTCCGGTCCTGGATCGGCGCGGGTCGCTGAGCCGGCGCATCGTCATCAGTGAGACGGGAGCCGACAGTGTCGGGTGCGTCTCCGTACCCGCCTGCGCGCGAGTGGAGCGATTCTTACTGGCCTTCGTCCGGCCTTGGGCATTCAGCATGGACACAGCCTGGTGATCAACGATCAACGTTCGATCAACGCTCGCTGTACGGGCCGGTCGGGCGCGTTTCGGCGGCGGGGGCGCCGAAACGCGCGGTGGCGCAAACCGGCCTAAAGTCACGCACGAGAGAGCCCACGGCTTCAACGGCCCGTCGGACTTCACCTTGACCGTCCAGGGCGACAAAGTGGCCCTGATGCGCATCACCGGCTGAACCCGATCGATCCAGCGCCTGCCCCGCGCGGGCCTTAGCGCCGAAGAGACCGTGCCCATGAGCGACCGCGACCGCGCCCCTTCCCCGTCCCGGGATTCAGCCGCAGCCGGCCCGGCCCCCGCCCCGGCCCCCGCCCCGGCCCCCGCCCCTGCGGGCTTCCACGGTGGCTCCCGCGGCGGCCTGCTGAGCCGGATGCGCCCCCGCAGCCAGCACGAGGCGCACCGCGCAGCGACCCCGCTGGAGCTGTTCTTCGACCTGTGCTTCGTGGTCGCCGTCGCGCAGGCGGGGGCCAGGCTGGTGCACGCGCTCGCCGAAGGGCACCCGGGGCACGGAATCGCCGGCTATCTGCTCGTCTTCTTCGCGATCTGGTGGGCCTGGGTCAACTTTTCCTGGTTCGCTTCCGCGTACGACTGTGACGACGTCCCGTACCGGATCGCCACCCTGGTGCAGATCTCCGGCGTGCTGATCCTCGCCGCCGGAGTGCCGCGCGCCTTCGACAGCGCCGACTACACGGTCGCCATCGGCGGCTATCTGGTGATGCGGATCGCCCTCACCTGCCAGTGGCTACGGGCCGCGCACGGCGAGAGCGGCGCGGCCAGGCGCACGGCGTTGCGCTATGCCGCGGGGCTGGTGTTCGTCCAAGCGGGGTGGGTCGTGCTGTTGCTGCTGCTGCCCGACAGCGCGTGGGTGTGGGGCTTCGTGCCGCTGGCGGTCGCCGAACTGGCCGTACCCGCCGTCGCGGAGCGCGGCCGGCGGACCCCGTGGCACCCGCGCCACATCGCGGAGCGGTACGGGCTGTTCACCATCATCATGCTGGGCGAGACCATCGCCGCCGCCACGGTCGCCGTGCAGTCCGCGCTGGACGAGTCGTCGGCGCTGAGCGAGCTGCCGCCGATCGCGGCGGGCGGGCTGCTGATCGTCTTCGCCGCCTTCTGGATCTACTTCGCGGTGCCCATCCAACAGCACCTCGTCTCCAACAAGCAGGCGTTCCTGTGGGGCTACGGCCACTACCTCATCTTCGGCTCGGCCGCCGCGATCGGGGCGGGCATCGAGGTGGCCGTGGAGCAGGCGACCGGCAAGGCGCACATCTCCACCCTCGCCGCGTCCGCAGCCGTCACGGTTCCCGCCGGGCTCTTCCTGTTCACCGTTTGGCTGCTGCACTCGCGGCACTACAAGAGCGGCAGCGCGCAGCAGTTGGTCCTGCTCGGCCGCGCTGGTGCTGGCCTGCACGTTCGCCGGGGACGCGGCGGTGCCGCTGGCCGGGCTGGTCGCGGCGCTCGCGGTCGCCGTCGGCGTGTGGCTGGCGGCGCGGCGGGCGGTTCTGCGGACGGCGGGGGACGACGCGGGGTGACAGCGCGGGGTGACGGCGCGCGAGCGGGGCGCGCGGCTGGGGCACGCGCCGTCAACTCGCGTGATACGCATGGGTTCCATGGCTGACGCTGAGACGACGCACAACGCACCCACCGCACCCAGCACCTCCCCCACGACCCCATCGCCGGACGCCTCCCCCGCGGACGCTCCCCCTCCGGCCCTCCCCCGCCACCCCCGGTCGGGCCCCGCCGACGCGTTGACGGACGTACGCGGCCTCCGCGTCGGCCATGCGCAGCGGACCGGCGACGGCTGGCTGACGGGCACGACGGTGGTGCTCGCCCCCGAGGGCGGGGCTGTGGCAGCCGTCGACGTACGGGGCGGCGGGCCCGGCACCCGCGAGACGGACGCGCTCGACCCGCGCAATCTGGTGCAGCGCGTCGAGGCCGTCGTGCTGACCGGGGGCAGCGCCTTCGGTCTGGACGCCGCCTCCGGGGTCGTCAGCTGGCTGGAGGACCAGGGCCGCGGCTTCCGGGTGGGCCCCGACCCGGCGCATGTGGTGCCCGTCGTCCCGGCCGCGGCCCTGTTCGACCTCGGCCGCGGCGGCGACTGGCGGGCCCGGCCGGACGCCGCGCTCGGCCGTGAGGCGGCCGAGGCGGCGGCCCGTACGCGATGGGGCGCACCGGGCGCCGAGGGGGCCGCCGGGGCCGGTACGGGGGCGGTGGCGGGCGGCCTCAAAGGCGGTACGGGGTCGGCGAGCGTCGTGCTGCCGTCGGGCATCACGGTGGCCGCCGTAGCGGCGGTCAACGCGGCGGGGTCGGTGCTCGACCCGCTGACGGGCGCGCTGTACGGGCAGCTCTACGGCGACGTGACAGGGGAGCGCCCGCGCTTCCCGACGGAGCGCGAACACGCCGCCGCACTCCGTCGACTGGCTACGGCGCGCGCCGAGTCGGAACGGCGCTCGGCGCTGTCCGTACGCCCCCCGCTGAACACGACCCTGGCCGTGGTCGCGACCGACGCCGTACTGACCCGCGCCCAGGCGCAGAAGCTCGCGGGCACGGCGCACGACGGCCTGGCGCGCGCCGTGCGGCCGGGGCATCTGCTGTCGGACGGGGACACGGTCTTCGCGCTGGCGACGGGGGACCGGCCGCTGGTCGATCCAGCCACAGTGGCCCCAGCGGGCCCAGCCGCCACGGCCGACGAAGCCGCCGAAACGACCGCCGCGACCGCCACCACCGCCGCCGCCACCGGCTCAGCCGGGGAAGCGGCCCTGTCGGACCCGGCTTTCAGGGTGCACTTGGAGGCGGGCGCGCTCAACGAGGTGCTGGCGGCCGGCGCGGATGTGCTGACACGGGCGGTGGTGAAGGCGGTACTGGCGGCGGAGGGCGTGGACGGGCCGGGCGGTGTGTTTCCCGCGTACCGGGACCTGTACCCGGACATGTACCGGAACCTGTAGGAGCCGGAACCTGTAGGAGAACGTGCGGGAGAACTCGTAGGGGCCCGAAGCTCCCGGCCTCCGATGACGGAGGCCGCATCACACCCCGGCCGCCCCCAACAGCGATCCGGCGGCGTACGTCACGGCCATCGCCACCGCCCCGCCGCCCGCGTTGCGCAGCATCGCCGGGCCGACCGGCGCGCTGCCCATCCGCGCGCTCCCCCAGCCGCACAACACCAGGGCCGCGAGCACCGCGAGCACGGTGACCAGCAGTCGCAGCGACGGGGGCGGCAGCACCATGCCCAGCAGCGGCAGCAGCGCGCCGACCGTGAAGGCGACGAAGCTGGCGCCGGCGGCGTGCCAGGGGTTGGTGAGTGCGTCGGGGTCGATGCCCAGCTCGACCTGGGCGTGCGCCCGGAGCGCGTCGTGCTCGGTGAGCTGTTCGGCCACCTCTGCGGCCAGCTCCGGGGTGATCCCCTTGCCCTCCAGCAGCCCCTTCAGCTCGACGAGTTCCGCCTGCGGCTCCGTGGCCAGTTCGGTGCGCTCCAAGGCGAGCGCGGCCTTCTCGGAGTCGCGCTGGGTGCTCACCGACACGTACTCGCCGGCCGCCATCGACATCGATCCGGCCAGTAGGCCCGCGAGTCCGGCTGTCAGCAGCGCGAAGCGGGAGTCGGTGGCTCCGGCGACGCCGACGACGAGACCGGCGGTGGAGACCACACCGTCGTTGGCGCCGAGGACCGCCGCCCGCAGCCAGTTGAGGCGGGTGCTGAGGCCGGCGGCGTGCGCTGGGTGCGCGACGGGAGTGGCTCCGGAGACACCGCGGGTTTTGTCATCAGCCGTCTCGTCTGCCGTGTCGTTGTTCACCGGCCGAGGATCTCATCCGGGCCCGGTTCGGCCACGCAAGGCGAAAAAGTGTCAGTAGAGGCCACACAACCGTCTTGCCCGTTCATGTGTCATCAGAGGTGTAGGCGAGTGAACGCCGCACCAGCAGCGGGCGTCCCTCCGATGGACGCACCCCCGCGCCGCGCGCCGCGCCGCCCACGCCACAAACGAGCAGGAGGACTTGTGCGTCGCAGCTCCATGGTCACCGTCGCGCGCTGCGCCGCGATAGCCGCTCTACTGACCGCCCCCGCCGTACTGGCCACCCCGGCCGGCGCGGCGGACTCGGCCCCCGAGGCGAGCGCCGCAAGAACCACAGGCACCACCCGCGCCGCAGTCCCCGCCGGGCTCGCCCCGAAGGCCGACTTCAACAAGGACGGCTACGCGGATGTCGCCGTCTCCGCCCCCTCCGGAACCGTGGGCGGCAAGGCCCGCGCGGGTTACGTCACCGTCGTCTACGGCTCGGCCGGCGGCGCGGACACCGGCAAGCACCAGGTGCTGAGCCAGGCCACCGCGGGCGTCCCCGGCGACCCGGCGGCCGACGCCGCGTTCGGCAGCCGTACGGTCGCCCGCGACCTCGACGGCGACGGCTTCACCGACCTCGCCACGCAGACCTCCCCCGTCACCGCGGTCACCGTCCTGTGGGGCTCGGCCGACGGTCTCACCGGCGGCGCCTCGCTGCCCGAGGCGCCCGGCACCAACGGCCGCGGCAATCTGGTCGGCGGCGACTTCGACGGCGACGGCCACGCCGACCTGATCGCCAACAGCACCACGTCCGAGGCCTGGGGCGACCTGCGTGTCCTGTACGGCCCGTTCAGCCGGACCGGCGCGGCGGCCCGTTCCGCCGAACTCCCCACGGACCGCACGTTCGCAGCGTCCGACCTCGTCGCGGGCGACATGACCGGCGACGGCAAGGACGACTTCGTCAGCTTCCACGACTTCGAGGAGATGTCCGAGGCCAGCATCTTCTGGCAGGGCACCGCCGACGGCCCGGTGCGCAAGCAGACCGTCACGGACGCGGTCGCCGGGGCGATCGGCGACGCCGACAAGGACGGCAAGTCCGACCTGGCCGCCGGCGCACCGGGCGAGGACGGCACATACAAGGACTCCGGCGCGGCCTGGCTGCTGCGCGGCGCGGTGGGCGGCCTCAGCACGACCGGCGTCGTCTCGTACGGGCCGGCGGCCCTGGGCGCGCCGGAACTGAACGCGGCGCTGGGCAACGCGATCGCGAAGTAGGCGGCACACGGTCGGCCGTGGGCGGCGAGCGGTAGGCCGTACGCGGCAGGCAGCGCGCACGGGTGGGGGCTGCGGCCCGGCCACCGGCCCGTACCTACCCCGGCCCCGTAAGCCCCCGGTTCCGACCGACGGCGCGTACAGGGCCGGTCGCGTCATCGCGGCGCGGAGCGGCAGGCCCGGCCGCAGCCCCGATCCATAGACCCCGGCAAGCCCCCACCACCCCCCTTGGCCGACGCGGCAGGGTCCGCCGCCCCGCATTGGACGCGGGGGCGGGTTCCATGCCGCGAAGATCGTCGGAGAGCATGACCGGCACACTGTCCTCGACGAGAGGAGCACGACCGTGCCGCCACAGCCCCAGCCGCCCCTGCCGTCACCGCCAACGCCGTCACCGCTGCCGCTCGACGGCATCCTGGTCGCCGACTTCAGCCGTGTGCTGGCCGGGCCGCTCGCCGCCGCGACGCTCGCCGACCTGGGCGCGCAGGTGATCAAGGTGGAGCGGCCGGGCGCGGGGGACGACACGCGGGCGTGGGGGCCGCCCTTCGGGACGGACGGGACCGCGTCGTACTTCGACAGCGCCAACCGGGGCAAGCGCGGCCTCGCGCTCGACCTGGGCGATCCGCGGGACGCCGAGGCGGCGCGCGAGCTGGCCCGGCGGGCCGATGTGCTGATCGAGAACTTCCGGCCCGGCGCACTGGCCAAATACGGCCTCGACCACGCGAGCGCGCTGGCCGCCAACCCCCGCCTCGTCTACTGCTCGATCAGCGG
This sequence comes from Streptomyces sp. H27-D2, assembly GCF_035828615.1. Lineage (NCBI taxonomy): Bacteria > Bacillati > Actinomycetota > Actinomycetes > Kitasatosporales > Streptomycetaceae > Streptomyces > Streptomyces sp. H27-D2. The sequence continues at coordinate 84,029 of NZ_JAYMZR010000004.1, forward strand.
ATTCGGCTCCGGCGAGGGCGCGCGGCTGCCCGGCTACGACTTCGTCGTCCAGGCCGTCGGCGGGCTGATGAGCATCACCGGCGAGCGGGGCGGGCCACCGCTCAAGACGGGCGTCGCGCTCGTGGACGTACTGACCGCGAAGGACGCGACCACCGCCGTGCTGGCCGCGCTGCGCCACCGCGACCGTACCGGCGAGGGCCAGCTGGTCGAGGTGAACCTGCTGTCCACGCTGCTCGCCTCGCTCGTCAACCAGGCGTCGGGGCAGCTCGCCACCGGCCGCAGCCCCGGCCCGCTCGGCAACCGGCACCCCAGCATCGCCCCCTACGAGACGCTGGAATGCGCGGACGGGCCGCTGGCCGTGGCCGTCGGCAACGACGGGCAGTTCCGCGCGCTGGCCGACCGGCTGGGCGTACCGGAGCTGGCCGACGACGCCCGCTTCGCCCGCAACTCCGACCGGGTGCGGAACCGCGACGCGCTGGCCGACGCCCTGGAGGCGCGGCTCGCGGCCGATACGGCGCAGGGCTGGACGGAGCGGCTCGGCGCGGCCGGAGTTCCGTGCGGCCCGGTCAACGACCTGGCGGGAGCGCTGCGGCTGGCCACCGGGCTCGGGCTCGACCCCGTCGTCCCGGTCGGCCCCGACCGGGTGCCCCAAGTGCGCAGCCCGCTGCGGCTGTCCGCCACCCCGGTCGCCGAACCGACCGCGCCGCCCCGGCTCGACGAGCACGGGAGCGAACTGCGGGCCTGGCTGTACGGACCGAGCGACCGAGCGCTGCCGGCGCGGGCCTCCGAGGCCCCGCCAGCCCCTTCCGTCCCAGCCCCATCCGTCCCAACCCTCTCCCCATCCGCATCCCCATCGCCACCGCCCTCCCCATCGCTCTCCCCCGCCCTCGTTGCCACTCGACAGGAGCCAGCCATGAGCCGTGCGACCACGTCCACGCCCCCCTTCGACCCGCGCGACCCGCTCGGTGTCGACGACCTCCTCGACCACGAGGAGTTGGCCGTCCGCGACACTGTCCGCCGCTGGTGCGCCGACCGGGTGGCCCCGCACATCGCCGACTGGTTCGAGCGCGGCGAGCTGCCCGAGATCCGTGAACTCGCCCGTGAGCTGGGCGGGATCGGCGCGCTCGGCATGCATCTGGAGGGGTACGGCTGCGCGGGCGCGAGCGCCGTACAGTACGGGCTCGCGTGTCTGGAGCTGGAGGCGTGCGACTCGGGAATCCGCTCGCTGGTGTCCGTGCAGGGGTCGTTGGCCATGTACGCGATCCACCGCTGGGGCTCCGAGGAGCAGAAGCAGCAGTGGCTGCCGCGGATGGCGTCCGGCGAGGTCATCGGCTGCTTCGGGCTGACCGAGCCGGACCACGGCTCCGACCCGGCCTCGATGCGGACGCGCGCCAAGCGCGAACCGGGCGGCGACTGGGTGCTCGACGGCCGCAAGACGTGGATCACCAACGGCTCGGTGGCCGGCGTGGCGGTCGTCTGGGCGCAGACGGACGACGGAATCCGCGGCTTCGCGGTCCCCACCGACACCCCCGGCTTCTCGGCCCCCGAGATCAAGCACAAGGCGTCGCTGCGCGCCTCGGTCACCAGCGAACTGGTCATGGACGGCGTCCGGCTGCCCGCCGACGCGGTGTTCCCCGAGGTCACCGGCCTGCGCGGGCCGCTGAGCTGCCTCAACCAGGCGCGCTACGGCATCGTGTGGGGCGCGGTGGGCGCGGGCCGGGACTGCCTGGAGACGGCGATCGACTACGCGAAGACCCGCGAGCAGTTCGGCCGCCCCATCGGCGGCTTCCAGCTCACCCAGGCCAAGCTCGCCGACATGTCCCTGGAGCTGAACAAGTCGCTGCTGCTGGCCCTGCACCTGGGCCGCAGGGTGGACGCCGGGCGGGTCCGTCCCGAGCAGATCAGTTACGGCAAGCTCAACAACGTCCGCGAGGCCATCCAGATCGCCCGCACGGCCCGTACGATCCTGGGCGCGAACGGCATCTCGCACGAGTACCCGGTGATGCGGCACGCGGCGAACCTGGAGAGCGTGCTGACGTACGAGGGCACGGTGGAGATGCACCAGTTGGTCATCGGCAAGGCGCTGACCGGGCAGGACGCGTTCCACTAAGCGCCGGGGCCGGCCTCCGTATGCCGGTGGGACCGGTGGCACGAGTGGGACGAGTCAGACGTGCGGGACGTGCGGGACGTGCGGGACGAGTCTGACGTGTGGGACGGGACTCAGACCGCGACCGGAGTCTTGGCCTCCTCGCCCGTCGCCTCCGCCGGGACCTCCCCGGCCCCCGGCCGCTCCGTCTTCCGCGCGCCCTTGAGCAGCACCACCGAGGCCGTCGTCACGAGCGTGCCGGCCGCGACGGCCAGCAGGTAGAGGAACGGCTCGCCGATCAGCGGGACCACGAAGACGCCGCCGTGCGGGGCGCGCAGCGTGCAGCCGAAGGCCATCGACAGCGCGCCGGTGACCGCGCCGCCGGCCATCGCCGACGGGATCACGCGCAGCGGATCCGCCGCCGCGAACGGGATCGCGCCCTCGGTGATGAAGGACGCGCCCAGCACCCAGGCCGCCTTGCCGTTCTCCCGCTCGGTCTTGGTGAACAGCGCGCCGCGCACGGTGGTCGCGAGCGCCATCGCCAGCGGCGGGACCATGCCCGCCGCCATCACCGCGGCCATGACCTTGAGGCTGCCGGGCGTCGGATCGGCCAGGCCGCCGACCGCGAAGGCGTACGCGACCTTGTTGAGCGGCCCGCCCATGTCGAAGCACATCATCAGGCCGACGACGACGCCGAGGATGATCGCGTTCGACCCGGAGAGGCCGTTCAGCCAGTCGGTCAGCGCGTTCTGGAGCGAGGCGATCGGCTTGCCCACGACGATGAACATCAGGAAGCCGACGACCGCCGACCCGATCAACGGGATCACCAGCACCGGCATGATGCCGCGCAGCGTCGGATGCACCTTGACCCGCTGGATCGCCATCACCACCGCACCGGCCAGCAGACCGGCGACGAGGCCGCCCAGGAAGCCCGCGTTGATGCTGAGCGCGATGGCCCCGCCGACGAAGCCGGGGACGAGACCGGGCCGGTCCGCCATTCCGTACGCGATGTAGCCCGCGAGTACGGGGACGAGGAAACCGAAGGCCGCGCTGCCGATCTGGTTGAGCAGGGCGGCCCAGCTGTCCGCCTGGGTCCAGACGAAGTGTTCCGCGACGGACTTGGCGTCGACGATCTCGTAGCCGCCGATGGCGAACGAGAGCGCGATGAGCAGACCGCCGGCGGCGACGAATGGCACCATATAGCTCACGCCGGACATCAAATATTTGCGCAGCCGGATGCCGAAGTGCTCGTTGTCGCCCGCGCCGGCGGCCTCCGATCCGCCGTCCGGGCCGCCGCCGTCGTCGGAGGTCGAGCCTCCCGATGCCTCAGCGCTGATCTCGCCGCGCTCGGCCTTCTGCCGCGCCTCGGCGATCAGCGCGGCGGGGCGGCTGATCCCGGCCTTCACCCCGACGTCCACGATCGGCTTCCCGGCGAACCGGCCCTTCTCGCGCACCTCGACGTCATGCGCCCAGATCACCGCGTCAGCGGCGGCGATCACGGCGGGATCGAGCTTCTCGAACCCGGCCGAGCCCTGCGTCTCGACGGTGAGCGTCACGTCTTCGGCGCGCGCCGCGTTCTCCAGCGACTCGGCGGCCATGTAGGTGTGCGCGATACCGGTGGGGCAGGAGGTGACGGCGACGATGGTGAAGGGTTTGGCGGGGGTGGGGGCCGGGGCTGCGGGTGGCTCGGCAGGCGTTGCGGCCGCCTCCGACCCAGCCGGCGTTGCGGCCTCTGCGGGCTCCTCCCGCTCGACGGGCGCGTCAGCGACGGCCGCCGGCGTTGCGGGCGTCACCGGCGTTGCGGGCGTCACCGCCGCCGTCTCGTCGCCCCGGATCAGTGCGGCGACCCGCTCCGGGTCGCTCGCTGAGCGCAGCGCGTCCGTGAAGGACGCCTTCATCAGGTGCCGGGCCAGGCTCGACAGGATGCTCAGGTGGTCGCTGTCGGCCCCGGCCGGGGCCGCAATGAGGAACACCAGGTCGGCGGGGCCGTCGGGGGCGCCGAAGTCGATACGGGCGGCGCTGCGGCCGAACGCGAGGGTCGGTTCGGTGACGTGTGCGCTGCGGCAGTGCGGGATGCCGATGCCACCGTCCAGGCCGGTCGGCATCTGTTCCTCGCGGGCCGCCACGTCGGCGAGGAAGCCGTCCAGGTCGGTCACCCGGCCGGCGGCGACCATCCGCTCGGCGAGCGATCGGGCGGCGGCGTTCTTCGTTTCGGCGGACAGGTCGAGGTCGACCAGATCCGCGGTGATCAGCTCACTCATCGCGGGCTCCATTGCACGCTCGCAGCGCCGAAGGCACGACGCCGGGGGACGGGGTGGGAGTGGAAGTGGAAGTGGGAGTGGGAGTGGAAGTGGGAGTGGGAGTGGAGTGTGTGGGGGGGCTGGGTGCGACGGGGCCGGGGAAGGGGTCCGAGCGAGTCGCGCTCATGACGCCGCCGCCGGTTCCGTCAGAGCGCGGTCCAGCGGGACGTCCCGCGTCGTGGTGACCGCCGAGAGGTCGAGGTCCGCCGGGGTCGGCATGACGCTGCCCGGAAGCTGGACGGCCGCCGCGCCGTGGGCGACGGCGGAGGCGCGGGCCGCCGGGCCCGCGCCGCCGGCGATGAGGAAGCCCGCCAGCGAGGCGTCCCCCGCGCCGACGTTGCTGCGGACGGCGGCGACCGGCGCGCTGCCGAAGTACGTGCCGGAGTCGTCGACCAGCAACTGGCCGTCAGCGCCGAGGCTCGCGAGCACGGCCCGCGCGCCCCGGTCCCGGAGTTCCCCGGCCGCCTTGACCGCGTCGCCGATCGTGCTGAGCGGGCGGCCGACGGCCTGGGCCAGTTCCTCGGCGTTGGGCTTGACGACGTCCGGGTGTTCGCCCAGCGCGGCGGTCAGCGCGGGTCCCGAGGTGTCGAGGGCGATCCGGGCGCCGGCCCGGTGGGCGCGGGCGACGAGTTCGGCGTACCACTCGGGCGGGAGGCCGCGCGGCAGGCTGCCGCAGCAGGCGATCCAGTCGGCGCGACCGGCGCTGGCGGACGCGGGGGCACCCGCCTTGGCGTCCGTCCCCGCGTCCGTCCCGGTGCTCGCCCCAGTGCTCGCCCCTGCGTCC
>NZ_JAYMZR010000004.1:89208-146488 GCF_035828615.1 Streptomyces sp. H27-D2
CGTCCGCGGCGCTTCGGCCTCGGCGGGGGTGAGTTCGGGGCCGGTCGCGTTGAGTTTGGTGAGGGTGCCGTCGGGTTCGACGATGGTGATGTTGGAGCGGGTCTGACCGAACACCGGGACCTCCGCCACCGAGATGCCCTCGGCGCCGAGCAGTTGGGCGATCACCGCCCCGGCGGGGCCGCCGAGCGGCAGAACGGCGACGGTGCGCTGCCCGGCGGCGGCGACGGCGCGGGAGACGTTGACGCCCTTGCCACCGGGGTCCATCCGGTCGGCGGTGGCCCTCAGCACCTCGCCCCGGTCGAGGGACGGGACTTCATACGTCCGGTCGAGGCTGGGGTTGGGGGTGACGGTGAGGATCATGCGCGGACCACTTCCGTGCCCGCGCGCTCGATGGCGAGGGCGTCGTCCGGGCTGAGCCCGGTGTCGGTGATGAGCACGTCCACATGGGACAGGTCGCCGAAGCGGGCGAAGTGCTCCTGGCCGAACTTCGCGGAGTCGGCGAGCAGCACCACCCGGCGGGCGGCTGCGATGATCGCGCGCTTGACCGCCGCTTCGGCGAGGTCGGGCGTGGTGAGGCCGCCGTCGAGGGAGAACCCGTTGGTGCCGAGGAAGACGACGTCCGCGTTGATCTCGCCGTAGCCGCGCAGTGCCCACGCGTCGACGGCGGCCCGCGTACGGTGCCGGACCCGGCCCCCGACGAGGTGCAGCGCGATGCCCGGGTGGTCGGCGAGGCGGGCGGCTACGGGCAGCGCGTGGGTGACCACGGTGAGGTCGGCTTCGAGCGGGAAGGCCGCGGTGAGCCGGGCTGCCGTGGTGCCCGCGTCGATGATCACGCTGCCGGCGGTGGGGAGTTCGCCGAGGGCGGCGTGCGCGATGCGGTCCTTCTCGTCGGCGGCGACGGCGTCGCGCTCGGCGAGGTCGGGCTCGAAGTCGAGCCGCCCGGCCGGGATCGCCCCGCCGTGCACCCGGCGCAGCAGCCCGGCCCTGTCCAGCGCCTTGAGGTCGCGGCGGACCGTCTCGGCGGTGACCTGGAATTCCTCGGCCAGGGACAGCACGTCGACTCGGCCGCTCTCGCGGGCGAGGCGGAGGATCTCCTGCTGGCGCTCCGGTGCGTACATGTTGATTTGCATCCGTTTCATGCCCGACTCTGTGGTTTCACCAGCAGGCTACGACCGGATTACCAAAAAGTAAACAGACTCGGGCATTGAAGCGGGCAGAGCCGGACATCAGCATCATGCCGGCGCTGCCCCCCGCCGCATCCGGGCATGGGTGAGCCCCGGCGCAAAAGGGGGCGCGCCGGGGCTCGGTTCCAGAGGCTTCGACTCCGGATGCTTCGACTTCAGGGGCTTCGGGGCGGAAGCCGCCCGGCGGTTACGCCGCCGCGTCGAAGCCGGTGTCGTGGGCCATCTTCTTCAGTTCGAGCAGCGCGTGCTTCTCGATCTGACGGATTCGCTCGCGGGTCAGGCCGTGCTGCTTGCCGACCTCGGTGAGGGTGCGCTCGCGGCCGTCCTCGATGCCGTAGCGCGACTTGATGATCGACGCGGTGCGGTCGTCGAGCTTCTTGAGCAGGCTCTCCAGCTCTTCGCTGCGCAGCATCACCAGCACGGACTGCTCCGGGGACTCCGCGGAGGTGTCCTCCAGCAGGTCGCCGAACTGGGTGTCGCCGTCGTCGTCGACGGACATGTTGAGGCTGACCGGGTCGCGGGCCCAGTCGAGCACATCGCCGACCCGGCGCTCAGTGCTGTCCAGTTCGGCGGCGATCTGCGCGTGTTCCGGGTCGCGGCCGTTCTCGCGGTTGAACTCGCGCTGCACACGGCGGATCCGGCCCAGCTCCTCGACCAGGTGGACGGGCAGCCGGATGGTGCGGGACTGGTCGGCGATCGACCGGGTGATGGCCTGACGGATCCACCAGGTCGCGTACGTGGAGAACTTGAAGCCCTTGGCGTAATCGAACTTCTCGACCGCGCGCACCAGGCCCGCGTTGCCCTCCTGGATGAGGTCGAGCAGCGGCAGGCCGCTGCGCGGGTAGCGCCGCGCGACGGCGACGACGAGCCGCAGGTTGGCGCGGATGAAGAGGTCCTTCGCACGACCGCCCTCGGCGACTATCGCCTCAAGCTCTTCGCGACGCGCGTCGGCGCTCGCGGCCGTCGCCTTCTTACGACGCGTGGCGGCCCTCTTGGCGGCTGCGGCCTTCTTCGCGTCCTCAGCGGTCGTGGCGCCCGATGACTCCGCGCTCTCCGCTGAGTCTGGCTCCGCGCCCTGCGTTGAGTCCGCGCCCTGTCCGGACGCACCCTCCGTGGACGCACCCTCGCCCGGGGCCTCGCTCCGGTCCTCGACCGCACCGCTCAGTAGCTGCTCGGCGTAGACGCCTGCCTCGATGATCTGCGACAGCTCGACTTCCTTGGCGGCGTCGAGCAGCGGCGTACGCGCGATTTCGTCGAGGTACATGCCGACCAGGTCGCGATCGGCGATCTCCCCGCTTCCGGCGCGCGCACTGCTTGCCCTGCCGGCCCCGGTGGAGGTGGCCTGACGACGGGCGACGGCACGGGTTGCCATTGCGTTTGCTCCCTTGCGATGAGTGGGTCGCGGAACAGTGGTCTACGAACACTTCACGAGTGCCCGTTCCGATGGAAACAACGACTGGAATCCGGACAGAATTCCCACGGCGTACATCGATTTTTCTGATCATGCAGTACCCTGTCGCGCCCATCGAGGAGGTCAGGTGCGGCCGATGCGTACAGAAGCGCAGGTCAGCGCGGGCGCCGAGATCGATCCGGCGGCCCTGACCGACGCTTGCGACCACCAGGTGCGTGAGACGCCGATCACCTTTGACACCCGCCTTGGACACCCGCCTGGGCATCCCTCGGCATCGCGGCCTTCGCACCCGAGGAACACCGTCCGCGACTGCCCTCCCACCCTGAAGACGGCCCCGACCGCCTTGTGGTTGCCCGAATCCCCCCAGAAGGGCGAATTCCGGGATATGCCACCAGCGGCCCGATCCGCCCGACCGCGTACGCCACCTCCGCCGATCGGGGGCGTGATCGAGTTGCCGACCCCGGCCGTCGGGTGCCTCCTGGTGAGGAGGGGCAAGGCAGTGGGAGGGCGAGAGAGAAGGAGCCCGCCATGCACGTTCCCGCTCATCAGTCGGCGCACGTTCCCGGGCGCGCCCGCCCGGGGGCCCGGACGCGTCCCCACCTGTCGGTCGTCCGGGCCATGCCCGTGCTGCTCGGCATGGTCTTCGGCGCGTACGCCGTCTTCCTCGACCGCAGCGGCAGCACGTCCCGCGCGGTGACGCTGGGCCTGGTGTCGGCCGCCGCGGCCGCGCTCCTGTGCTACCTCGTCGCCCGACTGCAGCCCGCCATGATCGCGGAGGTCCGCGCGGCGTCGTACGCGACGCTCCTCGGCGGCGGCATCGGCTTCCTGGACAGCCTCACCGGCGTCTCGGTGCTGCGCGCCTCGTCGATGGGGCTGGTGTTCGCGGGGGCGATGTTCATCGCGTCGTACTACGTCTTCCACAGCCGGTCGGACTGACGGCGGCCGACTCGCAACGGCACACCGCCGAACGCGCGGAACAGTGCGCGGCGGCGCTGCTCCCGAGTTGCCCCAGCCGCCCGACACCCCCGCCCAACACACCCCGCCATCAGCGGAATCAGCCGAATCGCACGGACCGCTTCGACAGCCCCATCCAGAACCCGTCGATGGTGCTGCGCTGGTCGCCCACCCCGCCCGACGCGTCCGCCGCTCCCAGCGTCACGAACAGCGGCGCGAAGTGCTCGGTGCGCGGGTGCGCGAGCTTGCCGGCGGGCGACTTGTGCTCGAAGTCGAGCAGGCCGTCGATGTCCTGAGCGTCGAGCGCGCGGCGGCCCCAGTCGTCGAACTCGGCCGACCAGCCCGGAGGCGTGGGGCCCTGGTCGCGCAGGGCGGCCAGGTTGTGGGTGAAGAAGCCGCCGCCAGGGGGCACCTCCCGGTCGAAGGCTGGGGGAGATCAGCACGCCCTCGTCGCGGAGCGGCGCGAGCTTGCGGCCGATCTCGAAGAGGCGCCGCGGGTCGAGGGTGGGCATCGAGATCTGGAGTACGGGGACGTCGGCGGCCGGGAAACTGACCGGACAAGATTGATTGAACTCTCAAGCTCTACCAAGCAACCCTAACGCGAAGTTATTTAACTTTCAAGAAGTGGTCAGTACACTAGATGCCATGAGCACCGGAACCGACGACGAGCCGCGCTGGCTCAGCGACGACGAGCAGCGGACCTGGCAGGCATACCTCCAAGCCGGCGCGCTGCTGGAGGACCACCTCGACCGACAGCTCCAGCGTGACGCGGGAATGCCCCATACGTACTACGGCCTGCTGGTCTGGCTCGCCCGCGCGCCCCGGCGGCGGATGCGGATGACCGAGCTGGCCCAGAACGCGAAGATCACCCGGTCCCGGCTCTCGCACGCCGTCGCCCGGCTGGAGAAGAGCGGCTGGGTGCGTCGCGAGAGCTGCCCGTCCGACAGACGCGGGCAGCTCGCCATCCTCACCGACGCGGGCTACGCGGTGCTGGAGGAGACCGCGCCGGGCCATGTGGAGGCGGTGCGCGGGGCGCTGTTCGACCGGCTCAGTCCCGAACAGGTCCAGCAGCTCGGCGACATCTGCCGGATCATGGCCGAGGGCCTGCAACCGGAGACCGGTGCCGACCTCCCCTGGCTGCGCTGAGGACCCCGGCCGAGAAGGCGCGGCGACCCGGGGAGACGGCGGACCGACGGACCGACGGACCGACGAAATACAGTGAGGCTCCGCTCCTGAACTGTCAGGAGCGGAGCCTCACCGCGTTGCCATGCCTACCGCGGAGTCCGCGGGTCCATCCGGGCCGTACGAGCGGTACGGCCCGTACGGATCAGTGAGCCATCACCGGGACCGCGAGCTCGTCCGCCGGCTCGCCGTCCTGGTCGGAGCCGGCCGCGGCCGGGTCGCCGCCCTGGTGGCCGGTGTTGATGAAGGTGAACGCGATCAGCGAGGCGACGGCCAGGATGGCGACCGCCCACCAGATCGCGGTCGAGTAGCCGTGCACCATCGACTGCAGCTTCAGCGCGCCCAGGGACTTCGCCCCGGCCGCGTGCGAGGCGACGTACGCCGTGGTGGCGCTGGCCGCGATGGTGTTGAGCAGCGCGGTGCCGATGGCGCCGCCGACCTGCTGCGAGGTGTTGACCATCGCCGAGGCGACACCCGCGTCACGCGGCTGGACGCCGTGCGTGGCCAGGCTCATGGCCGGCATGAAGGCCGTGCCCATGCCCAGGCCCATCAGCAGCAGGCCGGGCAGGATCAGCCCCGCGTACGAGGTGTCGAGGTCGATCTGGGTGAGGATCAGCATGCCGACGGCGGCGAGCAGGAAGCCCGGCCCCATCAGCAGGCGCGGTGCGACCCGGGTCATCAGCCGGGCGCCGATCTGGGTCGAGCCGGTGATCATGCCCACGATCATCGGGAGGAACGCCAGGCCGGTGACGACCGGGGTGTACCCCTTGACGATCTGCATGTAGTAGGTCAGGAACAGGAACAGCCCGAACATGCCGATGACCGCGAGACCCAGCGACAGGTACACGCCGCCCCGGTTCCGGTCCAGGATCACGCGCAGCGGCAGCAGCGGGGCCTTGACCTTCGACTCGACGAAGACGAAGGCGCCCAGCAGCACGACGGCGGTGATGAAGAGGCCGACGGTGGTGTTCGCGAGCCAGCCGTCCCCTTCCGCGCGAGTGAAGGCGTAGACCAGCGAGACCAGGCCGAGGGTGGCCAGGATGACGCCGGGGACGTCCAGCTTGGACGGGTTGCGGCCCTCAGCGGGCTCGTGGATCACCGCGATGGCGCCGATGGCGGCGACGATCGCGAACGGGATGTTGACGAAGAAGGTCCAGCGCCAGTCCAGGTACTCGGTCAGCACACCACCGAGGATCAGGCCGATGGCACCGCCACCGCCCGCGATGGCGCCGAAGATGCCGAACGCCTTGGCGCGCTCCTTGGCCTCGGTGAACATCACCGCGAGCAGCGAGAGCGCGGCCGGCGCGAGCAGCGCGCCGAAGACGCCCTGGAGGGCGCGGGCGCCGAGCAGCATGCCGGTGTTGATCGCGGCGCCGCCGAGCGCGGAGGCGACCGCGAAGCCGGTCAGACCGACGATGAAGGTGCGCTTACGGCCCCACAGGTCGGCGAGCCGGCCGCCGAAGAGCAGCAGTCCGCCGAAGGCGAGGGCGTACGCGGTGATGACCCACTGCCGGTTGCCGTCGGAGATCCCGAGGTCGGCCTGGGCGGAGGGCAGCGCGATGTTCACGATGGTCGCGTCGAGGACGACCATCAGCTGCGCGAGGGCGATGAATATGAGCGCTTTCCAGCGCAGAGGGTCGGGCTTGGAGGCAACAGGCATGGCGGGACTCACCTAAGGGTGCGGAGACACTGAAAACGGACGTTGAGGACGTGAAGTTGTGAGGTCGTGAGGTCGTACGGTTCTGCGCAGTCGAATCCGTGACGCCGAATCCGCGCAGTCGAAATGTCGAGAAGTCTTGCGGCCGTGGGGGCGCGTGGTCATGCGACCGGGTCACGGGTGACGTGGTGCGACCGGGCTACGGGGGAAGTCCCGCGGCCGGGCCGGGCGATGAATGCCGGGTGGATTCCGGTGGTGGATTCCGGTGGTGGATTCCGGTGGTGGATTCCGGTGGTGGATTCCGGTGGTGGATTCCGGTGGTGGATTCCGGGCGGATGCCGGGTGGTGGGTTACGGCTGCCGGGAGAGGCGCTCCAAGCGCTCCAGGGTGGCGGCCGAACCGGGCAGCACCGACCGGGCCGGGGCCATCAGGCCGTCGAGGAAGATCTGGAGGTGGCGATGGACGAACTGGTCCACGTCCACACAGACCGTGCCGGGCAGCGGCCGGGTGAGTTGGGCGAGCGCGACCATCAGGTCGCCGACGGCGATGTCGGTTCGCAGCTGGCCCGCCTCGCGCCCCAGCCGCATGATCGCTTCGACGGATTGGTCCAGCCGGGCTCGGGAGGCGAGGAGTTCGGGATCGGACTTGTCGATTCCGTCGGAGATCATCGGGCAGAGCGCGCCGATGCGCTCGTCCGCCGCCGCGTGCACGAAGCGCCGCAGCGCCGCGAAGGCGTCGGGCTCCTCGGCGAGCGCGGTCTCCGCCTGGTCCGCGGTGCGGGCCATGACCGACAGCACGACGCGGTGGACCAGCTCATGCCGGTCGGCGAAGTGCCGGTAGAGGGTGGCGTTGCCGACTCCGGCCCGCCGGGCGACCTCGTCGAGCGGGACCTCGGGCCCGTGCTCCACGAACGCCTCACGGGCCACGGCGATGATCCGCTCCCGGTTGCGCAGGGCGTCGGCTCGCAGGCGTGGTTCCTGACGCGCTTCTTCGCGCGGCTTCGCACGCTTGACCGCGGTGTCGGTCTCGGTGACGGTGACGACTGCGGCCTCGGTGGCGACTGCGGTGTTGCTGCTCACGACGGCACTCCCTTCTGCTTCCGGACGCGGAACCGGGGATGGATTCCCCACTTCGTTAAGACACCCGATTAAACGGGGAAACCCTCCCCGGATATTTCAGAACCGGTATGTGACCTGCGCCACATTGCGAATTGGGTTACTTAGGGCGGAAATAACGGCCCGGAAGGGCTCAGTCCGCCACACTCGCAGCGTGGACACCACCCGGAGGTCGCACCTCCTGTCCCTCCCTCGCGGCGTCTGGACGTACGTGCGGCGCGCCCCCGGCAGCTACCTCTGGCTCGCGGTCCTGTTCGCGACGACCTACCTGATGCGGCACCTCTCCCCCCGACTGCTGAACGACTTCCTGGGCGAGCGCTCGACCAATCTGCACAATCTGGCCCACGACCCGGTCCGGGTGCTGATCTCCAGCGCCTTCTGGCTCGGCGGCGGCGGCTGGATCCTCTATTTCGTCGCCTACAACGTCTTCCACGTCCCCGCCGAGCGCTGGCTCGGCACGCTGCGCTGGCTCGGCGTGGTGGCCGTCGCGCACATCGGGGCGACCTATCTCAGCGAGGGCGTCCTGTTCTGGGCGATCCGGCACGGCCACGCGCCCGCGGCGGCGGCGGACACCCTGGACGTCGGCGTCAGCTACGCCCTCGCGGGGGTGGCGGCGGTGCTGACGTACCGCGTCGCCGCGTCCTGGCGACCGCTCTACGCCTTCTGCGTGCTCGTCTTCTACGGCCTCCCCCTGGTCAACGGCCGGACCTTCACCGACATCGGCCACGTCAGCGCCGTACTCCTCGGCTTCGCCTGCTTCCCGCTGGTCCGCGGCCGGCCGGGACTCGGCGGCTGGGACCCGGTGGCGGCGGCGCGCCGGCTCGTACGGTCCGCACGCCCCGCCCCGCGAGGCTGACCCGAACTCGGCCCTGACCCCGAACCTCGACGCCCGCCCCAGGCCCTCCGCTCCACGCACCCCGCTCCACGTGCCCCCGGACCGCCGATCGGCCCACTCCGCGAGCGCCCCGGTACGCAGCGCCACAGGCTGATCACAGAGCGCGGCCACCCGGATATGGCTGCCCGCACCCGGAGGTCAGCGGCATGGAGCAGCACGCCACGCGCGTCGGTGAGCACAGCCGTGGCCTCCGCCGGGAGATCCGCTGCCCCCTCGGCCGCTCCCGGGGCCGGGGTCGGGTCCGCCGGGGCCAGGGCCGGGTCCGAACCCAGGCCCGAACCCAGGCCCGAAGCCGGGGACTGCGGGGCGTAGCGCTCGTTGTCGCCGCCGCCGCGCTCGCCCTCGGGCTCGCCCCCGCCGAGGCGGTTCCGGCGGCCCTGTCGACCGCGTCGGGGCTCTCGGGGGCGGCCACCGGGCCCGGGAGCCGGGCCGACGCCGCCTCCATCCCTACCGGTGCGTGCGCGCTCGGCGGACCGGAGCGCGGCGGGACCTACGAGGGCCTGCCCACCCCGGCCGGTTTCGCCCGCTCGCAAGGCACCGTCAAGGCGCTGACCCTCTTCATCGACTTCCCCGACGCCCCGGCCTGGAGCAACAGCCCGAGCGACCGCTTCGCCGAGTTCTTCCCCGCGGCGACCCGCTACTTCGACCGCAGCTCGTACGGCAAGCTCGCCTACCGGCCCACCCCGCACCTCCGGTGGATCCGGATGGCACGGCCGTTCGCGGGCTATCGGATCCGGCGGGGCACGGGCTTCGACCCCGGCTCCCGATTCGGCTACGGCGCGCTCTCGCGGGAGATCGTGAACGCCGTCGACGCCTCGGTCGACTTCGCCGCGTACGACGTCATCAACGTCCTGGCCAGCCCCGACGCCGGTCCGGAGGCCACCGACGACGTGCTCTCAGTGACGTTCAGCGGTGGCATGGGGACGCCGCTGGAGACGGGCGACGGCGTGCGGTTCGGCAACGTCAGCTTCATCTGGAGCCGGCAGACCGGCCCCAGCCCCTTCCGCGTCCTCAACCACGAGACGGCGCACTCCTTCGGGCTGCCCGATCTCTATCTGGGGCGCGAGGACGCCACCCGCGCGCCCACCGGCCACTGGGACCTGATGGACGAGGGCTGGGGCCCCAGCAACGACTTCCTCGGCTGGCACAAGTGGAAGATGGGCTGGCTCGACGCCGGGCAGGTCGACTGCGCCGGCCTGCCCGGCGGCAGCGACCACACCCTCACCCCGACCGGGCGCGACGGCGGCACGAAGATCGTGGTCGTGCCGACCTCACCGAGCAGCGCGCTGGTCGTGGAGGCGCGCGAGAACGGCGAGCTCGACCAGGCCGTCTGCCGGCCCGGCGTCCTCGTCTACCGGGTGGACACCAGAACCGACAGCGGCGACGGCCCGGTCCGGGTCGCCGACGCCACCCCCGGCAGCCAGGGCTGCTACCTGCACGACGTGAACGTGGACGCCGACCTCTCCGACGCCACCCACCAGGTGGGCGACACCTACCAGGACGCGCGCAGCGGCATCGGCGTCGCGGTCACCGAGCAGCGGGCGGACGGGGACTGGCGGGTACGGGTCACTCGGCCGTGAGGGGGGCTGCTACGGGGCAATCGGCCGTGGGGACCCCGCCACGGGGCGCTTGCTGTGAAGCGGTCCGGCTACGGGTCACTCGGCCTTGAGGCGGCCCGCCACGGTCAGTCCGCTCCGGCCGCTCGGCACCGCTCACTCCGCTCCGGCCACTCGGCTCCGGTCACTCGCCCGCGACGCCGTCCGCCGCTTTCGCCGCGATCGCGTCCACCGCGAGCCGGTCCGCCACCGTCTCGTCCAGCGCGAGCCGGTCCACCGCGAGCCGCGCGTACAGCGCCGCCCCGTCCGCGAGGACCGAGTCGTCGAAGGTGGCGAGCGGGGAGTGGTTGTTGGGCGCGGTGGCCGGGTCCGCGCCGTCCGGGGCCGCGCCGAGGATGATCATCGCTCCCGGCACCTCGTCCAGGACCCGCGAGAAGTCCTCGGAGCCCGCGAGCGGCTGCGGCATCGCGAGAAAGCGCTCCTCGCCGTGCAACTCGGCGACGGTACGCGCGACGAAGGCGGCCTCGGCGGCGTCGTTGACGGTCACCGGGTACAACTCCCGGAACTCCGCGTCGACTTCCAGCCCGTGTGCGGCGGCGATCCCCCGGCAGACCCGCACCGTGCCGTCCTTGACCAGCGCCTGGGCCGCCGGTGAGAAGGACCGGACGGTGGCGGAGAAGGTGGCCGAGTCCGGGATGATGTTCTGCTGGGTGCCCGCGTGGAACATGCCCACGGTCAGCACGACCGGGTCGAAGATGTCGAAGGACCGGCTGATCCAGGTCTGGAGCGCGGTCACCATCTCGCACGCGGCCGGCACCGGGTCCTTCGCGCGGTACGGCATCGAGCCGTGGCCGCCCGCGCCCCGCACGGTGACGGTGAGGATGTTGGACGCCGCCATGGTCGGCCCGCCGCGCGTGGTGAAGCGGCCCCGCTCCGTACCGGCCGACATGACATGGATCGCGTACGCCGCCTCGGCCCGCCGCCCCGAGGCGTCCAGGACCCCTTCCGCGACCATGTGACGCGCCCCGTCGAAGCCCTCCTCGCCCGGCTGGAACATGAACACCACGTCACCCGCGAGCCGGTCCCGGTGCTGCGCGAGCAGCCGGGCCGAGCCGGCCAGCATCGCGGTGTGCAGGTCGTGCCCGCAGGCGTGCATGTTGCCGTTCTCGGAGGCGAAGTCCAGCCCGGTGCGCTCGGCGACGGGCAGCGCGTCCATGTCCCCGCGCAACAGCACGGTCGGCCCCGGCCGGGCCCCGCGCAGCACGGCGGTGACCGAGCTGACCCCGCCGCCCAGCGACACCTCCAGGCCGAGCCCGTCGATCGCGCCGAGCACGGTCTCCTGGGTCCGGGGCAGGTCGAGGCCCGTCTCCGGGGCGCGGTGCAGCGTGTGGCGCAGCCGGGCCAGGCCGTCCTGAAGGGAGTGGGCGTCTTCGAGCAGATTCATGGGATCTCCCGGGGTTGAGCGGTGCGGAGGGTGAGCTGCGCGGAGGTTTCGGCGCCGACAGGTTCGGCGTCGGCGGTTCAGTACGTGTATGCCCGTCAGTACGTGTATGCCCGTCGGTACGTGTATGCCCGTGGGCCTGCCCGCATGCCCACGGTTCAGCGCTCGCGGACGAGGAACGTCGCGCCGAAGGAGACGGCTGCCGCGCCCGCCGCGACCCGCGGGACGAGACCGATGCGCCCGGCGGTCGCCAGCACCTCGGCGAGCAGCGGGAACGTACCGCCGAACAGGCCGACCGCCAAGGTGAACGGCAGCCCCATCGCGACGACCCGGATGCGGACCGGGAAGAGCCGGGCGAAGAAGACGTTGGCGAGCGCGAGCGGCGCGGCCAGGCACAGGAGTTGGATCAGCGTCGCGCCCCACACCGGCAGCGCACCGCTCGCCAGGAAGACGGCGACCATGTTGGGCCGCGCCTCGCGGAGCATCGCGCGCCGGTCGGCCTTCTCGGTCGCCCGGTCGACGATCCGGCCCGCGTCCCCGCCGACATCCTGGAGTCCACCGCCCGCGGCCTGCTCTCGCTCGCCGAGGTCCGGCTGTGCGCCTCGGTCACCGGCCCGCACAACCTGCTCTTCACCGTCTGGCTGCGCTCGGTCGCCGACGTCCAGCGGCTGGAAGCCCAGCTCGCCGAACGGCTGCCGCACCTGACCCTGCTGGACCGCGCCATCGCGCTGCGCCAGGTGAAGCTGATGAGGCGCAGGGTCGGTCCGGGCGGGCGCGCGGTGGGCGTGATCCCGCTGGACGTCTGGGCACCGCTGAGCGGGTGAGCGAGTGAGCCCTGCGGGCTTGCGGGGCTGAGGACTGCCGGTCACCCCCGGCCGGTCGCCGCCAGCCAGTCGCCCCCGGCTACTTGTCCCCGGCTACTTGTCGCCGTCCTTCCAGTGCAGCCGCCCGAGGCTGACCAGCCGGAGCTGCCGACGGGCGAGCCGGGCCGTACGGGCGATGCGCTGCTCGGCCTCGCTCGCCTCCGTCGCGGACCGGTCGCCTCCGGGCTCGACGGCCAGCGCCTCCAGGAAGGCCGCGGCGGTCATCACCATGTGGTCGACGTACAGCCCGGCGAGCATCCGGATGTCCTCCCGGCTCCAGCCGTCGGACACCGTCTGGACGGCGAGCGCCGAGGCGACCTCCTCGCTGAACCGGTCGAGCTCCGCCGCTATCGCCTCCCGTACGGGCCGTACGCCGCCGTGCCGCTCGCGGGCGATGAAGCGCACGTGGGGGCCGTGGTGGCGGACGTACTCGGCGATCAGGTCGACCGTGCGGTCGATCCGGGCCTCGGCGTCGTCCTGTTCGGCGAGGGTCGCGCGGATCATCGTGTGCAGGCTTTCGAGGGACTCCTCGACGAGCGCGACACCGAGGTCGCCCATGTCCCGGAAGTGCCGGTAGAACGCGGCCGGGGACACCCCGACCACCCGTGTGACCTCGCGCAATCCCAGGCTGCTGAGGCTCTGTTCCTCCAGCAGGTGGAGACCCGCGTCCATCAGCGCCTGGCGCGTCTTCTGTTTCTGGGCCTGCCGGACCCCAAGCGTGTGACTCATGTCATTCAGTAAACAACCGTTCTCTCACTTTGGCCAGCGTAGACTCAAACTCAGTGAACAAGTGTTACACCAACTGTTTACTGAACGCACTCCCGAACGACTCCGGCCGGAAATCCCGACCGGGCAGTCTCGGACCGTCAGCCCAAGTCCACGCCCCGCCAAGTCCACGCTCAAGTCCCCACTCTGGTACCAGGAAAGGCCGAACATGTTGTTCCTCGTCGCAGCCTTCGCCCTGATGGGGGTCCTGCTGGGCGCAGCGGCCCACATCCCGCTCCCGATCTTCTTCGCCGCCCTGGCCGCCATCGGCGGCTGGCTGCTGATCTTCGGAGTCCGCGAGCGCATCGCCCACACCCACCAGCACCACAGCCACAGCCACTGACCCCGACCCCGACGTCCCCCACCCCGTTCCGTCGAGGCGCAGGACACCACCTCACTCAGGGAGCTGACCCGTGAACCTCTACGCACCGACTCGCACATCCACTGACCACACCGACACCGCCACAGCCGCAGCCGCAGTCACCGCAGCAGACGCCCCAGACGCCACACCGGCCCCCGCGCAGGACGCCGCGAAGCCGACCTCCGGTCCCGGCTCCCGTCCCGCCGCGCGAACGCAGGCCGACGGCATGGCGGTCGCCTCGTTCATCCTGGGCCTGCTCGGCCTGCTGATGTTCAACATCGTGCTCGGCCCCTGCGCCCTCGTACTGGCCGGCCTCGCACTCGTACGCGGCACCGACCGACGCGGCAGGGCCTGCCTCGGCCTCGCCCTCGGCGCGGCCGACCTGATCATCCTCGGCGTGCTGGTGAACATCCACGGCAGCGTCATCTGGCAGTTCGGCGGCTGATCAGCGCCGCCTCCGCTGCCGCTCCCGCCCCCCGGAACGTACTGCGGTAAGCCCTCGGCGAGACGCCGAGAGCCGCATGCAGATGCTGCCGCAGCGAAGCCCCCGTGCCGAACCCCGCGTCCGCCGCGATCCGGTCGACGGGACGGTCCGTCTCCTCCAGCAACTGCCGGGCGCGCTCGATGCGTTGCTGGGTGAGCCACTGCACCGGCGAGATCCCGACCTCCTCCCGGAAGCGCCGGGTGAAGGTCCGCACGCTCATCGACTCCCGCGCGGCCAGCTCGCGCAGCGACAGCGGCCGGTCGAGATGCCCGAGCGCCCACGCGCGAGCCGCGCCGGTGGAGGAGAACTGCGGCTCGGGGACGGGACGTTGGATGTACTGGGCCTGTCCGCCCTCGCGGTGCGGCGGGACGACCGTACTGCGGGCCACGTCATTGGCGACCGCAGCGCCGTGATCGCGGCGGATCATGTGCAGACACAGGTCGATGCCGGACGCCTCGCCGGCCGAGGTGAAGACGTCCCCGTCCTCGGTGTAGAGCACATCCGGGTCGAGATCCACGTCCGGATGCAGCTCCCGGAAGCGGCCGGACGACTTCCAGTGCGTCGTCGCCCGCCGCCCGTCGAGCAGCCCGGCCGCCGCCAGCACGAAGGCCCCGGTGCAGATCGAGGCGGTCCGGGCACCGGGACGGATACGGGCGAGGGCGTCGCCGAGCGCTGCCGGGAGACACCCTCCCCCGAGCGATTCATCCTCCTCATGAGAGGCCGGAATCACCACGGTGCCGGCTTCGCCCAGCGCTTCGGGACCGTGCTCGACGTAGATGGGGAAATCCGCGTCCGTACGGATCAGACCGGGGACGAGCGCGCAGGTCACGACCTCGTACAGCGGCTCGCCGCCCGCCACCGAAGCCGCTGACGCCGTCGTCGTCGCCGTTGCCGCGCCGAACAGCTGGTGCACGAGGCCCAGCTCCATCGGCAGCACACCGTTCCGTACCAGGACGGCGACGTGGTGCCGGTCGGGGTGCGCGAATGCGGCCATGGCCCGATTCTTGCACAGGATGGCCATCGGGCCACTCGTTCGGCCGGGACGGGCGCAGCATGATTTTTTGCATGACACGCAGCATGGAACGGAGCACTGAGCAGCGGACCGAACCGCTGCCACAGGCCACGCCCGGCCCGCGGACCACGCCCCGCCCGCGGACCGCGCGCCGCATCCACCGCGCCTGGTGGGTAGCCGCGGCGGCCGCGCTCGCGATCATCGCGGCGGGAGCCTTCAGCACCATGCCGGGCCTGCTGGTCGGCCCGCTGCACGAGGAGTTCGGCTGGTCGCGCGGCACGATCGGCTTCGCGGTGTGGGTGAACATGGCGCTCAACGGCCTGGCCGCGCCGTTCGCCGCGGCGCTGATGGACCGCTTCGGCATCCGCCGCGTCGTGGCCGGGGCGCTGACGACGGTGGCGGTCGGCGCGGCGCTCACGACGGTCATGACCTCGGCCTGGCAACTGGCCCTCTACTGGGGCGTCCTGGTCGGCCTGGGCTGCGGCTCGATGGCGATGGCCTTCGCCGCGACCGTAACCAACCGCTGGTTCACCCGCCGCCGCGGCCTGGTCACCGGCGCGCTGACGGCGGCCGGCGTCTTCGGCCAGTTCGTCTTCCTGCCGCTGCTGGCCTGGGTCATCGAGCGCTACGAATGGCGCACGGCGACCGTGACGGTGATGCTGACAGCGCTGATCGTGGTCCCGTTCGCCTGGTTCCTGCTGCGCGACCACCCGGCGGACGTGGGGTTGAGGCCGTACGGGGCGGAGGGGTCGGCTCCGATCCGGATGCCGTACGGGGCGTCGGGGCCGGCTCCGATCCCGAAGCCGTACGGGGCAACGGAGTTCACCCCGAAATCCGCCCCGACGCAGGGGGCACCAGGGAGCCCCCCGACCCCCGCTCCGACCCCCGCTCCGACCCCCGCCCCTGCCCCCGGCCCGACACCCGGGGCGGCCCGCCGCACCGTACGCGTCCTCCGCGACGCGGCCAGAACAGGCCCGTTCTGGCTGCTGGCGGTGACTTTCGCGATCTGCGGCGCGTCGACGAACGGCGTGATGTGGACGCATTTCACCCCGGCGGCCCACGACCACGGCATGCCCGCGACCGCCGCGGCCTCGCTGCTCGCCATGATCGGCGTCTTCAACGTGGCGGGAACCGTCGCCTCGGGCTGGCTCACCGACCGCCTGGACCCGCGCCGTCTGCTAGCCGTCTACTACGCGCTGCGCGGGCTCTCGCTGGTCCTGCTGCCGCTGCTGCTGTCCTCGACGGTCCAGCCCTCACTCGTCACCTTCGTCATTTTCTTCGGCCTCCTGGACGTGGCCACGGTCCCGCCGACCATCGCCCTGTGCCGCGAGTTCTACGGCGACGACAGTGCCATCGTCTTCGGCTGGATCCTCGCCGCCCACCAACTCGGCGCCGGCCTCATCGCCTTCCTCGGCGGCCTGGCGCGCGACGCCTTCGGCTCGTACGACCTGGTCTGGATCGCGTCGGGCGCGCTGTGCGCGATGGCGGCGCTGCTGGCGCTGGTGCTGCGGGGGCCGGCCGACCGCCGGACGCGGGCGGCCGGCCCGCTCCGGCCGGCGTGACGCCGGTGGACTCAGCCGCGACCGCCGGCGCAGGGGACAGGCACGGCCGCGAGCACCGGTACCGGTGCGGGTACGGGTGTGGCAGACACAGGAGCGTCCGCGAGACCGGGTGCGAGACGGCGCCTGAGATCGGGGATGAGGGTGGCGATTCCGATCACAGCCATGCCGGCGCCGAGCCACACCGGGGCGCGCAGTCCGAACCAGTCGATGCCCAGCCCGCCGAGCGAGGAGCCGACGATGACGCCGAGGGTGATGAAGGAGGAGTGGACGGAGTTGACCAGCGGCCGGGCGTTGGCCGTGCGCTGGACACGGGTGATCATCGCCGGATTCATGGTGACTCCGACCAGACCGATGCCCATCATGAACACCACCGCCGGAACGCTGAGGTGGGCCAGCAGCGCGAACCCGACGAGAAAGATCAGGTTCAGGACCAAGCCGCACAGCAGGACGGCGATGGTGTGCCGGTCCGCGAGCCGCCCGACGATGTGGTTGCCGATCACGGTGGCGGCGCCGTAGGCGATGAGCAGCAGCGGGACGGTGCCGGTGCTGAACCCGGTGACCTCGGTGAGGATCGGGTTGAGGTAACTGAACACGGAGAACGTCGCGCCGATGATGAGGGTGCTCGTGGCGAACACCAACCACAGCCTGGGATTCTTGAAGACGCCGAGTTCCTGCCGGAAATCCCCGCCCCCCTCGGCACGCTCCAGCCGTGGCACGCCGACGACCGTGGCCAAGGCTGCGATCACCGTCAGGACGGCGATGGCCCAGAATGCCGCGCGCCAGCCCAGGTGCTCTCCGATCAGCGTGGCCAGCGGCAGCCCCAGCAGTGTGCCCAGCATCAGACCGTTCATGGCCACCGCGATGGCCCGCCCCCGTATCTCCGGTCGCGTCAGCTGGGCGCACATCGAGAGGGAGACGCCGAAGAACGCGGACGAGGCGATGCCGGTGATGACACGCGCCACCACCATGACCGAGTAGTCGGTCGCTGTGGCAGCCAGCATGTTGCCCGCCAGGAAGACCGCGAACAGCACCATCAGCGCTGCTTTTTGACGCGCCTTCAGCATCGCGACGGTCAGCACGGGCCCCCCGACGGCCATGGCCACCGCGAAGGCGGTGATGAGGTAGCCGACCTGCGGGATGGTGGCGTCCAGCCCCCCGGCCATCTGCGGCATGAGCCCGGCGACGACGAACTCGCTGGTCACCATGGCGAAGATGCCGAGGGCCAGTACATATACAGCACGAGGCACGATGAGTGCTCCCTCTCCTGCGTCCAATGCATCCCGTGGGGCGGGATGAGCCCGTACAGCCAACCCTTCGCTTTTCCTGACCGATCGTTCCAATAAGCGGACAGACGGGGACGCGCCCCCACCCCGAGGAAGCCCCGGAGCGCGACGGACCCAACACCTGACCCACCGCGCTGTCCAGCCAGCGCCTGCCGACCAGGCAGCCCGCACGGCCCGGCCCCCCAGCGTCACGTTCGGGTCGAACCCCTTCCCCCTGCCCACGACGTCGACCCTATACATATTTGACCGTTCGTTCCACAATCCTGCCCGCGTAGCGCCCCGACTCGCCCCTCCTCGCTTCAACGCCCCCACTCCCGGCGGCCACCCCGCCGGGGCCCCGCCGAGGACGCCCGCCCCGCCCGTACAGCAGATCCGCTAACCTGTCCTGGACCGCTTCGGCAGTCACGCCTCCGTAGCTCAGGGGATAGAGCACCGCTCTCCTAAAGCGGGTGCCGCAGGTTCGAATCCTGCCGGGGGCACCAGTAGTACGAGCCGGAACAGCAGAGAAGGCCCAGGTCGGAGCAGCTTCCGGCCCGAGCCTTACTCATCCCTCACGCTCGGCGTACGGCCTCAAAACGGTCCGCGTACGGGGTGGATTCGAGGGATAATCTCCCGAATCCGCCCCAAATGATCTCGGCGTTGCAGCTGGCACGCCGGCACAGGCCGCGCCTCACCCGAGCCGCCGCGAGAGCGCGTCCTGCCGGGCGTCGATAGCCCGCTCCATCTGGATGGCGAACACCTGCATCTGCGCCGGGTCGAGCAGCAGGGCCGTGTCCGTGGTGCGGCCGTCGCGGAAGTGCACCCGCACGCGGAGCGACGCCTGCTCGGCCCCGTGGTCGTAGCGCACATCCCGCTTGAGCATGGTGACGTGCTGGATCATCGTCGAGCCGTCCTGTTCCTCGGAAGTGGCTGGTGGCAGCTGGTCGGCGGGGGTGGTTCGCGGTTCGTCGGCGGCATCGGGCGTCCGGTCGGCCGAGGCGCTTTCGCGAGGTGAGCGGGGCATTGGATTCACTCTCTCTGAAGCATCGATGGATGAGGCCGGCCCAACCGGGACCGTGAGGATTGGGCGGGTGATGTCCAGTCAACGACCTCACGCAGCCCGCGTGGAGGGGCCAGGATGTGGGCCAGGCGTAGTCCCGTGTGGGCCAGCGGCAAGGAGGCGGGGTGCTGGGCGGCGAGGAGATCGCGGAAGCAATTCGACAGGCCTGCGCGGCGCGCGGCTGGGGGCCCTCCAAACTCGCCCGTGCGGTCGGTGTCGCCGAGGGGCACGGACCGCACGGCGTCGACCGGCAGTCGGCTCGCCGCTGGATGACGGGCAAGCGGTGCCCCACCTACTGGCTTCCGTACATCGCTGACGTCCTCAAGCTGGACTTGGACGGGCCGGAGGCTTCAGCGGCTGCTTCAGAGGCTGAGGAATCCGCCGAGCCGGCAGTCGTAGCCACCGATACCGTGACATCAGTCATCGAGCTGGGGAGGAGCGACGTGCACCGCCGGAGTTTCCTGGCCGCCACCAGCGGTTATGCGCTGAGTGCCCTCGCACTGCCCGACCTGGAGAGCGTCACCCGCCGCACCAGGACCGCGCCGGCCGGAGCCGTGCGCGTCGGAGCCGGTGAGGTCGCGGCCATTGCGCAGATGGTCAGGGCGCTCGGCGACGCGGCCGCGGAACTCGGCGGCGGCCACGCCCGGCACCTCGCCGTGCGCTACCTGACCGAAGACGTGGCCCCCTGGCTGAACGGGAAGTACACCGAAGCCACCGGCCGCGAACTGTTCGCCGCCACCAGCCAACTCGTGCACCTGGCAGGCTGGATGGCCCAGGACGAGGGCAACGCCCCCGAGAACCAGGGCCGCGCCCAGCAGTACTACGCGCACGCATACCGGCTCGCCGCCGAAGCGGGTGACCGCGAACTCGCCGCCACCGCCTTGCGCGGCATGGCGGTGCAGGCCATCGACCTCGGATACCGGGCCGAAGCCGTCCAGTTGGGCGAAGCATGCGTCAGCTACGGCCGGCACCTGGAGAACCCGAGAGCTGTGGCGTATTACGAAGCCACCCTGGCGAACGCGGCAGCGCAGGATGACGACCGGCACGCAGCCGCCCGCCACCTCGCACTCTCGGAAGCAGCCATCGGCCGCCCCGCTTCCGGCTCGGGCGCATCGTGGGCCGCCCACTACTCACCAGGCCGGTGGGCTCACGAATCAGGCATGATCCTGACCCGCCTCGGCGACCTGGACGCCGCCGAGGAACACCTGCGCCTCGCGCTGGAGATCCACGGCCTCGACCGCCGTCGGACCCGCGCGATCGTCCTCGCCGACCTCGGCGGAGTCCGTCTGCGCCGAGGCGACGTAGATGGGGCGCTGGTCACCTGGGGCCAGTTCGTCAGCTGTGCGGAGGGCATCCGCTCGGTGAAGGTCCGCACCGCCGCCGCCGACATGCGGACACGACTCAACCGCTTCCAGGGGCTGACCGGCGCGGATGCGTTGAGGCACCGGTCCGCCCGGCTCCTGGCATGACACCCGCCGGGGAGGTCATCTCGGCAAACAGCCCGGCTGGCCGCGGCAGCCCTGGGCGTCGACCGCCGCCATCCGCGCTACCCGGAACTTTCTCAATCCCCCATAAGCTACATCTACACATAAAGGGAAGATAAGTGCACAATGGAGTCGCGACTCCACGTCGCGCAACGCGGTCAGACTTGTAAAAGCCGAAGGAGGCGAGTCGTATGGCCGACGTCTCACACCGCCCAGGTGATCTCGCAGGGCACCCAGACGCGTCGGAAATGCGGGACAGGTATGCCCGCATGCTCGGGAAGCGGGGTGTCGTGGCAGTCGACGGGCTGCTGTTGCTCGCGGGTCTGTACGCGGCGATCTCGCCCTGGACGGTTCACTTCTCGGCATCGAGCAGTGAACTCGCGTTGAACAACCTGATCATGGGCATCGCCGTCGCCGTTATCGGCCTGGCGCTGACCGCGGCACCGGAGCGGATGCAGGGCCTCAGCGGGGCCTGCGCGGCTATCGGCGTGTGGTTGATCGTGGCGCCGTGGGTGGTCACCCGCGATCCCGGCACCGGCATGATCTGGAACAACATCATCGTCGGAGCCTGCATCTGCCTGCTCGGACTCACAGCCGCGGGCATGGTGATGCGCAACAACAGAGAGACCTGAGGAAGGTCCGGAGAGAGTCGAACCTCGGGCCCGAAGACAGTGACCCGAGTGACCCGAGTGACCCGAGACGGAGGGACGCCACCCGCGTACCGGCGCGGGCGGCGGCCCTACCGTGCGTTCCCGGCCGCGCGCTCGCCGTAGCGGTCCGCGCTTCCCCGGCCGGGCCTCCGCCGGGGGCCGCCCCCTACCCCAGCGGCAAGCGCCGGTTGGCCAGTACGGACACCTTCTGCCGCACGGACGCGACCTCCGCGATGTCCAGGTCCGCCACCAGCAGCCCCGGCCCGGCACCCAGCTGCTCCCGCATCCGGCCGTCCGGGCCGACCACCGCGCTGTACCCGATGCCAGTCGGCGCACTCCCCCGCGTCGGCTCGCCGATCGTCGTGGGGTCGGCCTGGCCGACCGCCGCCAGCCAGATCGTCGCGTCCAGGGCCCGTGCGCGGAGGAGCAGGTCCCACTGGTCCCGTTTACCCGGTCCCGCGCCCCAGGAGGCGGGGAGCAGCGAGACCGCGGCTCCCGCGTCCGCGTGGGCCCGGAAGAGTTCCGGGAAGCGGATGTCGTAGCAGGTGGCGAGGCCGAAACGGACGTCGTCCACGTCGATGGTGACGATTTCCGCGCCGGGCGCCACCGTGTCGGACTCCGCGAAGCCGAAGGCGTCGTAGAGGTGGATCTTGTCGTAGCTCGCCTCGACTCCCGGGCCGGTCGCGATCAGCGTGTTGGTGACGCGGCCGTCCGGCGCCGGGGTGAACATGCCGGCCACCACCACGATGCCCTCGGCCTGGGCGATCGAGCGGACCTCGGTGGCCCAGGGGCCGTCCAGCGGTTCGGCGACCGGGCCGAGCGGGATGCCGAACCGCGTCATGGTTGCCTCGGGCAGGACGACGATCCGTGCGCCCGCCTGCGCGGCCGCACGCGCCTGGGCGCGTACGGCGGCGAGGTTGTCCTTCGGGTCGGTTCCGGCGGCGATCTGGCTCAGTGCGATGCGCATCCGTCTCACGTACTCCGCTCACTTGGTCCGGGTCACTTGGTCCCGGTCGCCCCCGGGTTATCCACAGCGTCACACGAGCCGCGACGCTCCTCGTAGACTGCCCGAATGACTGACCTCGACAACCGTCCCGAGACAAGCGACGCGTTGCGGGTCCTGCACCGCGTCTTCGGCTACGACTCCTTCCGCGGAAGCCAGCAGGAGATCATCGACCATGTGTGCGGTGGCGGGGACGCCCTCGTGCTCATGCCCACCGGCGGCGGCAAGTCGCTGTGCTACCAGATCCCCGCCCTGGTCCGCGAGGGTGTCGGCGTCGTCGTCTCGCCGCTGATCGCGCTCATGCAGGACCAGGTGGACGCGCTCAGGGCGCTCGGCGTGCGCGCGGGCTTCCTCAACTCCACGCAGGACCTCGACGAGCGCCGGATGGTCGAGGCGTCCTTCCTCGCGGGTGAGCTGGACATGCTCTACCTGGCCCCGGAGCGGCTCCGGGTCGAAGCGACGCTGCGGCTGCTCGACCGCGGCAAGATCTCGCTGTTCGCCATCGACGAGGCGCACTGCGTGGCCCAGTGGGGGCACGACTTCCGCCCCGACTACCTCGCGCTGTCCGCGCTGCACGAGCGCTGGCCCGACGTGCCCCGCATCGCGCTGACCGCGACCGCCACCGAGGCCACCCACACCGAGATCGCCTCCCGGCTGAACCTCGGAGACGCCCGTCACTTCGTGGCGAGCTTCGACCGCCCGAACATCCAGTACCGCATCGCGCCCAAGAACGAGCCGAAGCGGCAGCTCCTGGACCTGCTGCGGGCCGAGCACCCCGGCGACGCGGGCGTCGTCTACTGCCTGTCCAGGAACTCCGTCGAGAAGACCGCCGAGTTCCTGGTCAAGAACGGCGTCGACGCCGTGCCGTACCACGCGGGGCTCGACTCCCGGGTGCGCGCCGCGAACCAGTCGCGCTTCCTGCGCGAGGACGGCGTGGTGGTCGTCGCCACGATCGCGTTCGGCATGGGCATCGACAAGCCCGACGTACGCTTCGTCGCCCACCTCGACCTGCCCAAGTCCGTCGAGGGCTACTACCAGGAGACCGGCCGCGCCGGGCGCGACGGGCTGCCCTCCACCGCCTGGCTCGCCTACGGGCTCCAGGACGTCGTCCAGCAGCGCAAGATGATCGAGACTTCCGAGGGCGACGAGGCACACCGCCGGCTGCTCGGCACCCACCTCGAAGCGATGCTGTCGCTGTGCGAGACGGTCGAGTGCCGCCGTATACAGCTGCTCGCCTACTTCGGCCAGCAGAGCACCGCGTGCGGCAACTGCGACACCTGCCTCTCGCCGCCCGCCTCGTGGGACGGCACGATCCCCGCGCAGAAGTTCCTCTCGACGGTGCTCCGGCTCGCCCGCGAGCGGCGGCAGAAGTTCGGCGCGGGCCAGATCATCGACATCCTGCTCGGCAAGAAGACGGCCAAGGTCATCCAGTTCGACCACGACGCCCTGAGCGTCTTCGGCATCGGCACCGAGCTGAGCGTCACGGAGTGGCGCGGAGTGGCCCGCCAGCTGCTCGCGCAGGGGCTGGTCTCCGTCGAGGGCGACTACGGGACGCTGGTGCTCACCGACGCCAGCTCCGAGGTGCTCAGCCGGCAGCGCGAGGTGCAATTGCGCCGCGAGCCCGAGCAGCCGGCCCGCGCCGCGAAGGCCGCCAAGTCCCGCCGTTCCGCCACGCCCGTGGACCTGCCCCAGGAGGCCGTACCGGTCTTCGAGCGGCTCCGCGCCTGGCGCGGGGCCACCGCGAAGGAGCAGGGCGTGCCCGCGTACGTCATCTTCCACGACGCGACCCTGCGCGAGATCGCGACGGCCGCGCCGTCGACGCTGGACGAACTCGGCACGATCAGCGGCGTCGGCGAGAACAAACTCGCGAAGTTCGGGGAGCAGATCCTGAGCACGCTCGGCGGTGAGGCGGGCGCGGCGAGTGCGGCGGGCGGGTCGGGTCAGCCGGATGCGGCGGGCGCGACTCCTGCGCCGGGCGCGGTCCCCGCACCGGCTGCGGCAGCACCCGTACCGGCCGCCGCAGCAGCGCCGGCTCCCGCACGGGGTGCGGCGAGCGCCGGCGGGGCGAGCGGTACGAGTGGCACGGCCCGCAGCGGGTCGGCTCGCGGCGGCGCGGCCCGCGGCAGCGCGGGCGAGTTCGAGGACTGGGCGGCTCAGGAGGAGCCCTCGTTCTACGAGGACGGACCGCCGCCGGACGACGAGTGAGTGACGGCGAGCCGAAGGCTGACAGCCTGACGGCTCGACGACGCAACGATGCGACGACGCGAGAGCCCGGCGGGGCCGGACACACATCCGCCCCCCAACCAAGATTCTTTCGGGTCACCCACCCGCCAAACCCGCAGGCCAACGCCCCTGAGCGGTCAATTCGCCCACCCCACAAGCAAGTTGACGCCCCACCGGACCAATCCGAACCCCCAGCGGCTCCGAATGCGCAATGCAGGGCAGCGGCCCGCGCATCAAGCGCGGCAGTCGGCGCCCGGCATCCGTGACCGCTCTGCGGTTCCCGCCCCCGCGGGGATCGCCCGGAAAGGGGTTCCACGCTCATGACAGTCAAGCGCTCGATACGGATCGCGGCTCTGGCCGCTCTCCCCGCCGTCTTCGCCCTCTGCGCGGCCTCCCCCGCCCTGGCCGCGGACTCCCAGGCGTTTCAGATCGACCTCGAGCAGCTGAACGACTCCGGTGGCAGCGGCACGGCCATGCTGAGCATCAACGGCAGCCAACTGACGGTCAAGATCGAGTCCGAGGGGCTGGTGCCCGGCCAGCCGCACGCCCAGCACATCCACGGTTCCACCCAGGGGCACAACTTCCACTGCCCCCCGGCGAGCGCGGACAAGGACGGCGACGGGATCGTCAGCACCGGCGAGGGGATCCCGCACTACGGCGACATCAACATCTCGCTGACCACCAAGGGCGACACCTCCAAGGAGAGCGGCCTCGCCATCGACCGGATGCCCACCGCCGACGCGAACGGGAAAGTGTCCTACGAGCGCACCATCACCGTCTCGAAGGCCGTCGCGACCCACATCCAGGACCTGCACGTCGTGCAGCACGGCATCGACCCGAACAAGAACAAGGAATACGACTTCGGCAAGGGCAAGAGCGAACTGGACCCGAAGCTTCCGCAGGAAGCCACCGCACCGGCCGTCTGCGGCATCGTCAAGGGCGCGTCGGTCGGCGCGATGCCGGTCGGCGGCGTCGAGACCGGGTCCGGGAGCCCTGAGGGCATCGCGGACACCCCGGCGCTCGCCATCGGGGGCACCGCGCTGCTCGCCTCCGCCGGGGCGTTCGCCGCGATGCGGCTGCGGACTCGGCAGAGCCGTTGAACAGGCCCGGCGTGAATGACCCCGCTGCCTCCGGGCACCGATCGGGTGCACGCTCCGGTTCACGCTCCGGTTCACGCTCCGGCCGCCGCTCCAAGCGCGGCCGCCGCACCCTCCTGGCCACGGCCGGCACCCTGGCCGTCGTCGCCATCACGCTGCTGGCCTTAGGGGTCTCCCAGCAGGAATCGGAACCCGCGCGCAACGCGTCGGGAACACCGCCATCAGCGCCGGGCAACCCCCAGGCCGGCGGCTCGGCGGCATCCGGCGAGCCGCCCCCGGCGGGCGAAGCCGGCGGCGGCTCCGGCTCGGGGAAGGACTCGGGGAAGGAGGTGGACGTCCCCCGCCATCCGCCCCTGAAGGCGTCCACGCCCGCCCGCATCAAGATCCCCGCGCTGAGGGTCTCCGCCGGCCTGGAGAAACTGGGCCTCGGCACCGGCGGAGCCATGGACACCCCGCGCGACCCGGCGAAGGCCGGCTGGTACACCCCCGGCCCGGCCCCCGGCGCCCAGGGGCCGTCCGTCATCGCCGGTCACGTCACCTGGAACGGCGAACCGTCGGTGTTCTTCCGGCTCGCCTCCCTCAAGGCCGGCGACCGCATCGACGTCACCCGCCGGGACGGGCGCACCGCCGTGTTCACCGTGCAGCGCATCGCCCGCTACGCCAAGGACCGGTTCCCCACCGTGGAGGTCTACCGCAACCTGGACCACGCCGGGCTGCGGCTGATCACCTGCGGCGGCGAGTACTCCAAGTCGGACCACCGCTACGCCGACAACATCGTGGTCTACGCCGCGCTCAGCGACAGTAAGTAGCCGGACAACCGTCAGTCAGCGGTCGGCGGCTCCTGGGAGTAGCAGCGGGTGCGGTCCCTGCCCCACCATGCTCGGGTGGGGCAGGGACCGCACCGCCCGAGGAGGCATACCGTGACCACAGAATCCGGGAACCCCGGACAGCCGCCGCACCGCTACGAGGACCTGCGCGCGCTCTTCATCAACTGCACGCTCAAGCCCTCGCCCCAGGTGAGCAACACCCAGGGGCTCATCGACATCAGCCGTTCGATCATGGAGAAGCAGGGCGTACGGGTGGACGAGATCCGCGCCGTCGACCACGACATCGCCGTCGGCGTCCGCCCCGACATGACCGAGTACGGCGCCGAGAGCGATGAATGGCCGGTCCTGTACTCACAGGTGATGGGCGCGGACATCCTGGTGCTGGCCGGCCCCATCTGGCTGGGCGACAACAGCTCGGTGATGAAGCACGTCATCGAGCGGCTCTACGGCTGCTCGGGCGTGCTCAACGACGCCGGGCAGTACGCCTATTACGGGCGGGCCGGCGGCTGTCTGATCACCGGCAACGAGGACGGCATCAAGCACTGCGCGATGAACATCCTCTACAGTCTCCAGCACATCGGCTACAGCATCCCCCCGCAGGCCGACGCGGGCTGGATCGGCGAGGCGGGCCCTGGCCCCAACTACCTCGACCCCGGCTCCGGCGGGCCGCAGAACGACTTCACCAACCGCAACACCACCTTCATGACCTGGAACCTGCTGCACCTGGCCCGGATGCTGAAGGACGCGGGCGGCTTCCCGGTCTACGGCAACCAGCGCTCCGAGTGGGACGCGGGCTGCCGCTTCGACTTCGACAACCCGGAGCACCGCTGAGGGACGGCCGACTCGTAGCGTCAGAAGGCCGGTTCGGGGGTGGGACGCCGGGGGCGGGACGCCGGGGGCGGGGTCCGGCGGCGCGGTCGGGCAGGGCTCTCGGGTCGATGTCAGTGGCTGCCCGTACGGTTGCCCGCATGGACGGAAAGCAGAGCGCGGCGGTTCAGGTCCTGCTGCTGCGGGCCGGTGATCGCAGGCCCGTGCCGTGGGCCAACGGCGGCGGCGTGACCCGGGAGGTCGCCGCCGGGCCTGCCGGTGCGGCGCTCGCCGACTTCGACTGGCGCGTCAGCCTGGCCGACGTGGCGCGGGACGGCCCGTACTCGCCCTTCGCCGAAGTCGACCGGATCATCACGGTCGTGGAAGGGCCGGGCATGACGCTGACTGTCGACGGCGGGCCGCCCTCCGTGATCGAGCCGTACGCGCCGTACTCGTTTCCCGGAAACGTGGCGACGGACTGCCGGCTCGTGGGCGGGCCCATCGTCAACCTCAACGTCATGGTCCGACGAGCACGGGCCGCCGCGACCGTCGAGATAGTCCGGGATGACCGGGACAGCCGTGACAACCGGAACGGCCGGGACGAGGAGCCGCAAACGCTGCCCGTATGCCGTCCCGGCGTGAGCGTGCTCGTCGTCGCGCTGGCCGGCTCAACGACACTCGACACGGCGGGCTCCGGCGCGACGGCCCCCGCTCCGGCAACCCTCGCCCGCTTCGACGCCGCCCTGCTGACCACCGCCACCCCGGCAACGCTGCGCACGGACGGCCTCGCGGCCGTCATCACGCTCACCGACTTGTCCGTCCCACTTGTCCGTCCGACTTGATCAGCCCGGTCTGATCAGCCCGTCTGATCAGTGCAGCGTGATCAGTGCAGATCAGTGCAGCGTGATCCGTCCGGCCTGATCAGTCCGACTCGTCCGGACACGGCGTGCCGCGCGGCAGTTGGTACGGGGCGGCCAGCCGGTACGTACCCGGGTGCGGGGCGTGCAGCAGGGTCCACTCGTCCTCCACCTCGCCCGTCTCGTCCATGGTCTCCGTCTTCGTCAGACAGCCGTCGCGGTTCACCATGGACGCGCCGTCCTCCGGCTTGTTCGGCGGCTTGACGCTCTTGCCCTGGCCGTCGACCAGTCCCAGCCACGGCGAGTACGGAATCCGGATGAGCACCGGCCCGGCGGACTTCACGGTGATGGTCAGCTCACCGGCGTCGGCCCGCTGTACGGACGCGGGCGGGTCGGCGAGCGGCGTCGGGTCCTTCACGCGGTAGAGCTTCCAGTTCGCGTCGGACCACACCTCGCGCAGGTACGGCTGGCCTTCCGTGAGGAGCTTCGCCTCGTCGAGGCCCGCCCCGTCCGGCTCGCCCGCGGGCAGTACGACGTAGCGCACCGCCCAACGGTGCAACCACTCGTGGTACGTGCTGGAGGTCAGCGCGTTCTCGTCATAGAAGAGCGGATTGCGTTCGAGGTCCGCCTGCCGGTTCCAGCCGCGAGCGAGGTTGACGTACGGCGCGAGGGCCGAGGCCTCACGGTGGCTCCGCGCCGGGACGACCTCGACCCGGCCGCGGTCGGCGTCGAGCCGTTGCAGCTGGTCGACCAGCGGCGCCAGTTCGCGGGCCCAGGCGGCCGCGGGCTTCGTGTGCATGATGTCGTCGATCGTCTTGAAGCCGTGCCACACGGTGACCGTCACCAGCGCGAGCACCAGCGCCTTCCACTGCCGGGTGCCCCGCGCCACGAGCGGCAGCGCGCACAGCAGCACGACCCCCGCGAAGATCATCGCGAGCCGGCTGACATTCGTGCCCACCTGGGAGGGGACGACCCAGGTCAGCAGCACGCCGACGGTGTAGATCACGGCCCCCACCCGCACCGTGAGCCAGTTCTTCGGCACCACCAGACACACCGCGACGCCGAGAGTCATCGGCAGCACCGCCGACCCGAAGGACATCGGCTGGGTGCCGGAGAAGGGGAACAGCCACGCGGACAGCCCGACCACCAGCGGCGGCCCGATGCCCAGCGCGTACGCCGCCTGACGGCGCTTCGACAGGAACAGCCCGCCGGCGACCACCTCGATGAACAACCCCGCCACCGGACTGCCGGCGGTCGCCACCGCGGTCAGCAGCACCGCCACCCCGGCCCGTACGTACCGGTGCGAGACCCGCATGGTCCGCCAGCGCGCGGGCCAGACGAACACCACGGCCACCGCGGCCAGCCCGAAGAGCATGCCGAGCCCGAAGGTCACCCGGCCGGAGATCGCGTTGCAGGTCAGCGCGACGGCCCCGTAGATCGCGGGCGTCATCGGCCGCTTGACCGCACCACTGCGGGTCAGGATGAGCGCCAGCAGCCCGGCCGACAGCGTGCCCGCCAGCACCATCGTGGTGCGCACGCCGAGGACCGCCATCAGATACGGCGAGATGACGCTGTACGAGACCGGGTGCATCCCGCCGTACCAGGCGAGGTTGTACGCCGAGGCCGGGTGCTGCCCGACGAACTCCGCCCAGGCGTCCTGCGCGGCCAGGTCGCCGCCGCTGTTCGCGAGGAAGAACACCCAGAGAATGTGCAGCACGGCCGCCGTGAACAGCGTGACCGTAACCGGGTGCCGCAGTACGCGCAGCACCCGCGGCGCCCCTCGCCCGGCGTCCTTCCCGCCGTCCACCGCCTCCGGCGGCTGCCGCTGTGCCGGGATGCGTATTCGCGCGGCAGTCGTCCCGCAGCCGGAATCGTCATCGGCACGCGTCGGCTCAGCGGTGGTCACTACGGCTCTCCCCGTCTTCCCCTGGCGTCCTGCCAGGTCTAACGCTGCGCCGGTTCCCCATGGTTCCCCCAGCTGGTCATACCGGGCGTACCGACCGTGCGACGGTCGCGACGCTAGCACGCGCGCGGGCGCGCGGCGGCGTCAGGTCGGCGCGCGCTGGACTCGCGTCTCACCCGTGGCGTACGGCGGGTTCGGGGGTCGTCGGCGCGGCGGACCGGGTGCGCTCAGGGAGGCGGCGCGGGCTCGGCCGGTGGGGCGGCTCGTGCAGCGACAGGTGCGGCGGCCCCGTGGAACGGCAGGTGGGGCGGCTCTCGGAACGGCTCCTGGGGCGGCCGGTATTCGGTGGCGTATCCGCTGCTTTGCCGCGATGATCGAGATATGTCACATGCTTTCGACGATCTGGTGGCCGAGGCCGAGACCGTCCCGGTGGACGGCTGGGACTTCTCCTGGCTGGACGGCCGGGCCACCGAACAACGCCCCTCGTGGGGCTATCAGCGCGCGATGGGCGAGCGGCTGGCCCGCGTGTCCGCCGCGCTGGACATCCAGACCGGCGGCGGGGAAGTCCTCGCCGGGGCCCCGAAGCTGCCCGTTCTGATGGCGGCCACCGAATCCTGGCCGCCGAATGTCGCCAAGGCGACCGCGCTGCTGCACCCGCGCGGGGCCGTCGTCGTCACGGACGAGGACGAGCCGCCGCTGCCGTTCGCCGACGCGGCCTTCGACCTGGTGACCAGCCGCCACCCGGTGACCGTGTGGTGGGCCGAGGTCGCCCGGGTGCTCCGCCCCGGCGGCACGTACTTCTCCCAGCAGGTCGGCCCGGCCAGCGTCTTCGAGCTGGTCGAGTACTTCCTCGGGCCGCAGCCCGAGGAGATCCGGCGCAAGCGCGACCCCGAGGACGCCCGACGGGAGGCCGTCGCCGCCGGGCTGGAGGTCGTCGACCTGCGGCCGGAGAGCCTGCGCACCGAGTTCTACGACATCGGGGCGGTCGTCTACTTCCTGCGGAAGGTGATCTGGATGGTCCCCGGCTTCAGCGTCGACCAGTACCGGGACCGGCTGCGGCAGTTGCACGACCGGATCGAGAGCCAGGGCCCGTTCGTCGCGCACACGACGCGCTATCTGATCGAAGCCCGCAAGCCCGGCTGAGCGTGGGCCCGGCTGAGCCCAAGAGCGAACGCGGAGGAGCCCCCGCCGTCCAAGAAGACGGCGGGGGCTCCTCCGCTCAGCCCTGTGATCATCGCTGACCGGCTGCCCGATCAGCCGACGCGCGTCAGCTTCGAGCCGAAGGCCGGTTCCGTCAGCGCCTTCTGGAGCGCCACCGGCACCTTCACCTGGCCGGGGCCGCTGCCCACCGTCAGCGTGCCGACCACTGTGCCCGCCTTCGCCTCGTGCGGGACGGTCTTGCCGCCGTCGTTGAGCGCCAGCCGCACCTTGAGTCCGGACCAGCCGACCGCCGTCACGTCCTTCGTCGCGATGACCGGCGTCGTGCCGCCCAGGCCGTCGTCCACCTTCCCGACGACGTCGCCCTTCTTCACCACCGTGGTGGACTTGAGGGTCGCCTGCGCCGCCAACAGCACCTTCTTGCTCGCGGCGTTCACGGTGTCGATGATCGAGGGCTTGTGCTGCCCGAGCACCGCGCCGACGATCAGCTGTGTGGTGCCGCCGACCTGCTTCTCACCAGCGAAGAGCAGGTTGCCACCGGCCTTCGTCGTGCTGCCGGTCTTGATGCCGACCGCGCCGTCGTACGGGACGAGCCTGTTGTAGTTCTGCCAGGTCTTGCCCGAAGTGTCCTTGAACGAGGGCAGCTTGGTGACGGCCTTCAGCGCCGGGATCTGCATGGCCATCTTGCCCAGCTTCACCTGGTCCACGGCGGTGCTCACCGTCGCCTCGCGCAGCCCGCTCGGGTCGGTGTACGTGGTGTTCTTCATCCCGAGATCCTTCGCGGCGGCGTTCATCTTCTTCACGAACGCCGTCTCGGAGCCGCCGTCCCAACGCGCCAGCAGCCGGGCGATGTTGTTCGCGGACGGGATCATGATGGCCTTGATGGCCTCCAGCTCGTTGATCTTGTCGCCGGCCTTCACGGTGTCGAGCACCGACTCGCCCTCGGCGGACGCGTCGTCCTCCGCCTTCTTGTCGACGGGGATCAGCGGGCCCTTCTCGCCTACCTTCAGCGGGTGCTCCTTGAGGATGACGTACGCCGTCATCACCTTGGCCACACTGCCGATCGGGAGCGGCTTCTGCGCACCGTACGTACCGAGGCTGCCGAGGCCCGTGACCTCCACGTACCCCTGGCCCTCGGTCGGCCACGGCATGGCCGGCTTCGCGCCGTCGAACGTATGCGTCGCGGGCGCGGTCAGCGGCAGCGTCGGCGTCGGCAGCGGCCGGGCGGCCTGCACGACCGCGAAGACGACCGCCAGCAGCACGGCGATCGGCGTCCAGATCTTGAACCGCCGCACGATGGTCCGGGTCGGAGTCTCGCGCTTGGGCGGGGTGTTGGTGAGCGCGGCGAGCAGGTCGAGCGGCGCCGGCGGACCCGACGGTTCGCCCGGACCGTCGGACGGCACGTCCGTGCCGGGCGGCTCGGGAGGCAGCGGCTGCTGCTTGGTCCGCTCCGCCTCGGGCAGCCCCGGCTGCACACCCGGCGCGCGAGCCGCGGTGGGCGCGGCAGCGGGGGCGAGCGCGGGTGGAGCGGGCGGGGCGGACGGAGGTACGGGCGGGGCGGACGGCGCCGAGGGCGCGCGGGGGGTGGGGGGCGCGCCGGGAACCGCGTTGGGAGTCGCCTTGGCCGCCTCGCCAGGGGCCACCGTCGGCTTTGTCGGCGGCATCGCCGGCATCGGCGGTTTGCTGGTCGCCGGGTCGTCCGAGGACTTCAACGGCACGAAGCGACTGGTCCGCTCGGCGGGCGACTCCTCGTCGGAGCGCTGCGCCCCGCCAGGCTTGGACGCCCAGCCGGCCGGGGGCCGTACGGCCTTGAACGCGGTCGTCGGCCGATCCACGGGCTTCGCCCCGGCGGCCGGCCGGTCCGCTGCTCCGGCCTCCGGCTTCGCAGCCGGTTCCGCTGTGGGTTCGGCTGGTTCCGCTGCTGTCTTCGCTGCTGGTTCCGCTGCCGTTTTCGCTTCCGGCTCAGGCTTGGGATCGGCCTTCGGAGCGGTCTTCGGAGCGGTCTTCTTCGACGGCTCGGGAGCGCCGCGCTTCACAGCCGCGAACGTTGTCGTCGGCTGATCCACACGCTTCGCGGCGGGGCGCTCGGCAGCCTTGGCGGGGCTGTCGCCCTCGTTGCCGCTGTCGCTGTCGGCCTCGCCGGCGCTGTCGGCCTCGTCACCGGTGTCGCTCTCGCGGTCGTCGGCGAGGTCCGCTCGCGCGGGTTCCGTGGGTTCATCGCTGGTGCCGGACGTGCCGGACGAGCCGGACGAGCCGGACGAGCCGGGAGTCGACGTCTCAGGAGTCGGCGTGACGGCAGTCGGCGTGGCCGCGGTCGGGGCGGCGGCCTTGGAGCCGTCCGCGTCGGGAACCTCGGGCGCGTCGTCGCCGACCTGCGGCTTCTGCGCGTGGTCGATTTCGATGTCGGCGTCCTCCTCAAGTTCGTCCGGGCCAGTACCGGCGACCCAGGCCGCGACGGCGGCACGCAGCCGCTCCTCGCTACCGGGCGAGCCATCGGCAGTGGGCTTCGCTGTGCTCGTACCCGCGGGGCTTGTGCTCGTACCCGCGGGGCTGTCATCCGTGCCGCTCTCGTCCGCGGCCTTCCTGTCGTCCGGACTGTCCGGATTATCCGGACCGTCCGGGCCGTCCGAGCTCTTCGGGCCGGTCACGCCGGCCTCAGCGCTTTCGTCGGGCCGGGAACGCTCGGCCTCGGGCGCACCGCCCGCGCCGGGTTCGCCGGCCTCATCGGCCAGTACTCCACCGCCTCGCGCGCCACCGCCCGGCACTTCCGCTGTGCGGAAAGCCGCCAAGCGCGGATCGCGCTTCTCCCGGGTCGTCTCCCCCGACGACTTCCGCTGCTCCAACTTGTCGGGGGACTCGCCCGCCACCGATGCCTCCATACGTCACGCGGGACATCCGAACGCCCTGTGACGCCGTGCCCCGCTGCCCTCTACCGCTGTCCCAGTGTCCTGTGTCCGCCGATGCGCGGCCTCCTCGCCACGCAGCCACACCCCCCATGAAGGCGTCGCCCACGTGCTAGACGAGAACGACATACCTACTGGTTCCCTCCCGAAGCACCCACGCACTCTCGACAGGTCGGTGTGAGAGGGGTCACCCTGTCATTCATCCACGCGGGGAGGCATGGATGGGCAGGAGCCGCAGAACAATTCCGGAGGAGCTTCTGTTGCTCGCCTTGGACCCGACCACGGGAACAACGGCGCAGCCGCAGTCGCTCGACCTCGGCCTGGCCGGGGCACAGCTAGTGGAGCTGGCTCTGGCAGGACGGATAGCCCCTGACGGGGATCGTATCGCCGTGGTGCTGCCACGGCCGACAGGAGATCCGACTTTGGAC
Organism: Streptomyces sp. H27-D2; assembly: GCF_035828615.1. Classification (NCBI taxonomy): domain Bacteria; kingdom Bacillati; phylum Actinomycetota; class Actinomycetes; order Kitasatosporales; family Streptomycetaceae; genus Streptomyces; species Streptomyces sp. H27-D2. The sequence goes on from NZ_JAYMZR010000004.1 coordinate 123,313, forward strand.
TCCGCGCTCGAACTGTTGCGCCGCCGCGGCAGTCCGGTGCGGGCCGTCAACTGGATCGGCGGGCCCCGACTGGGGCTGCGCCAGACGTATCTCAACCACCTGGAGCGGTGCGGCATGGTGCATGCCGTGGCCGGCCAGATGTGCGGGGTACTACCGACAACTCGCTACCAAGCGACGGAAACGGCGATCAGCCGGGAGATCAGGACCCGACTGGACAATGCGATCCGCACCGGCGTTCCGCCGGACCCGCGGACCGCGGCGCTTGCCGCTCTGGCCCACGCGGTCGGGCTCGGCAAGCACCTCTACCCCGGGAACGAGGGGCGCTCATCGCGCTCCCGGCTCCGGGACCTGATCAGGCACGACCCCATGGGCGGTCTCGTCGCACACGCCGTGATGGATGTGCAGAACGGCGTCGGCGCCCAGCCGCGGCGCTCGCCGGCCGTAGTGGCGCCCATGCGCCAGTCGGCAGTCGAGTCCGCGGGCGTTCCCGCACAGTCGCGGCACGGGAGCATGGCCCGCGTCGGGGCGGCGCGCTGAGTTCCGGTCCCTACGGCCGGAGCAGCGCGGGCGGGAACGAGCGCACCGCCGCTCGGAAGTCCGCAGCACCGAAGTACCGAAAGACCGCAGTACCGAAGATCACCGATCGCTCCCTGGGGCCTCAACCGCCCCACGGAGCACCAACCGCTCAACCCGGATCCCATCGATCCGCCAACCGCACCGCAGTCCCCAATGACCGGTTCGGGAGCCGCTGTGACGCGCGGGCCTCGCGCGCCTGGCGTGTACGCGTCGGAAGCTCGGCGGAACCCTCCCCCCCCCCCCCCCCGCCCCGCGCGCATTTCTGTGCCGCGCGGGCCTGTGCCGCGCGGGCCTGTGCCGCGCGGGCCTGTGCCGCGCGGGCCTGTGCCGCGCGGGCCTGTGCCGCGCGGGCCTGTGCCGCGCGGGCCTCGCGCGCCTGGCGTGTACGCGTCGGAAGCTCGGCGGAACCCTCTGTGCCCATTTCCCAGCGCGGCCCTGACCAGTGGTGGCAGTCTGCTGGGACAACAGCCGCACAAGCAGTACAAAGCCGGAGGTGCACGTCCCGTGGCGTCCAATGTCAATCCCACCGTCAGGCGACGACGGTTGGGGCAGGAGCTGCGTCGGCTCCGCGAGCTCAAGGGCATGACGGCCGAAGAGGTCGCGGAGCGGCTGCTCGTCTCCCAGTCGAAGATCAGCAGGCTGGAGAACGGCCGCCGCAGCATCAGCCAGCGCGATGTCCGCGATCTGTGCGGGGTCTACGACGTCGAGGACCACCGGATCGTCGACTCGCTGATGCAGATGGCCAAGGACTCCCGCCAGCAGGGCTGGTGGCACGCCTTCGGCGACATCCCCTACAGCGTCTACATCGGCCTGGAGACCGAGGCCGCCTCGCTCCGGGTGTACGAGTCGCTGCTGGTGCCGGGGCTGCTCCAGACGCCCGGCTACGCGGAGGCCGTCATCCCCGGCACGGTGCCGGAACTGGCCCCCGACCAGCTCGACAAGCGCATCCAGGTGCGGATGCGCCGCCAGGGGCGGGTCAGTCAGCCGGAGCCCGAGCTGCGGCTCTGGGTCGTCATGGACGAGAGCGCGCTGCGCCGGGTGGTGGGCAGCCACCTCGTCATGCGCGAGCAGCTGGAGCACCTCGCCCAGATCAGCCTGCTGCCGCACGTCACCGTCCAGGTGCTCCCGTACGAAACCGGCGCGCACGCCGGCATGTCGGGCACCTTCTCGATCCTGGAGTTCGACGACGCCGCGGATTCGAGCGTGGTCTACATCGAGGGCGTGACCAGCGACCTGTATCTGGAGAAGACCAACGATGTGCACAAGTACACGATCATGTACGAGCACCTCAGGGCGCAGGCGCTGCCCGCCGACCAGAGCCGTGAGTTCATCGCGGCGGCAGCCAAGCGGCATGCGGACCAGTCCGGATGACGTCCCGCGATTTCCTTGCCTCGCGGGCAAAACGCGGCAGGTTACACCCCAGTACCCACCGTTGAACAGGGATCAAGAAATATGCCATCCGGTCGGGTGAACGGCCGCTGTCAACAGTGATGTTGCGGCGTAGCGTCGCTTGTGTCGTAACCAGAGCAACACACAGTGACGCTGGAGTAGATCATGGTCATGCAACCGAACTCCGCCTTCTCCTGGAAGAAGTCCTCGCACTCAGGGGGCAATGGCGCGTGCGTGGAGGTAGCCGCTCCCGTGACAAGCGCGATCGCCGTACGCGACTCGAAGGACCCTGACGGCCCCCGGCTCACCTTCGAGACCGGTGCTTGGTCCGCCTTCGTCGCGGACGTCAGCGCCGGAAACTTCGACCTCGGCTGAGGCAGCCACCACCACTGGACGTCGTATCCCATCCGCCACCACAGCAGTGCGGCACAACGCGCGGTGAAACGTCACCGCAGTACCGCGGTTGAACCGCATCGCATCACACACAGCAACGGGCCCTCTCGACTGGACGCCGTCCCGGCCGAGGGGGCTCGGCCACGCCCGGCACCCCGAGCCCCCGGCCTCCCCCGAGCCCCCGGTGCCTCCCAAGCCCCAGCCCTCCCCTCTCCCCCTCCCCCTACCGCAGCTCGTCGACGTAGCGATCCGTGCCGGGAATCGTCGGGATGAACGGAGCCATCAACTCCACCCGCCCGAGCCCGGACTCCGCCACCTCCGCGCCGAGGCCGGCGAATCGCTCCGCCCAGATCTCGCGGGGGTCCCGCTGGAGGAACCAGAGCAGCGTGAGGCGGGTGTCGACGCCTTCCACCTGCTTCACGTACGTCATCCGGTCGCCCGGCAGCGGGGTGGGCCTGAAGACGGTGACCATGGCCGCCGGGGAGCCGCTCAGCCGCTCCGGCAGGCGCTTCGCCCGCAGCCAGGCCAGGAGTTCGGCGCGCTGCTCGGGGCTGTCCGCGTCGATGACCTCGACGACCAGGCCGGCGTACGGGTGGTCGAGGGCGTGGAAGTCCCGCGGCCCGGCGGCCCCGTCGCGGTAGACGGTGGCCTCGTGGTCCTGGAAGGCCGTGAAGACGTGCGTACGGTCCTGGTGGACACGGCCGTCCCGGTTGAGCCGCTTGTTGATGCCGACGGTCCACTTCATGTGGTCGGCGTAGCGCCCCTCGGTGATCCAGTAGGTGGAGAGGTAGCAGCCCGCCGTGACGGGCTGGGCGACCGCGGACTTCTCCGGATAGCGCAGGAGTTGCAGTTCGCGAGTGGCAACCCAGCGGCGGCCCGCGTACATCCAGGGCATGGCCATCGCGCCGGCCATGTAGTGGTCGTCCTCGTACCAGCGGTTGTAGGCGTGCTCATGGCCGGGATGCGGTTCGACCATGGTGATCAGGGCGTGGCCGGGGCGCACTCCGTACGGTCCGACGGAGGCCAGTTCGGCGTAGGTCTCGCTGCGGGTGTCTTCTGCCATGGCCACAGGTGTAGCTGACGTCACGTCAGATGTGGAGGGGTGCGACCCGTCCGGCATCCGGGTGGCCGGGGCGCGGCTCGTCCGCACCGTTTAGGATGCCCGCATTTAAGATGCCCGCATCCCGCGCCTGGCTCGCGCGGCGCCGGACGCACCCATGAACCAGACGTATGAACCAGACGTACGGGTGCCGACGCCGATGAAGCAGACGCGCGCGTGCCAGACGTACGAGTGAAGGAGCCCCATGCGTGCCGCCGCCCCCTCCCTGTCCAGCCGCACGATGTCCGTCGCGGGCTCTCCGGTACGCGAGATCCTCGAACTCACCGGCCGGCCGGGAATGATCTCCTTCGCGGGCGGACTGCCCGCCCCCGAGCTGTTCGACGCGGAGGGCGTCAGGGCCGCCTTCGCGCGGACGCTGGCCGAATCCCCCCAGCAGGCGCTCCAGTACTCGACGTCCGAGGGCGTCCCCGCGCTGCGGGCCGCCGTCGCCGGGCGGATCGCGGCGCGCGGGCTGCCCACGGACGCGGACGACCTGGTGGTGACCAGCGGGTCGCAGCAGGCCCTCACCCTGGTCAGCACGGCGCTGCTGGATCCGGGGGACGTGGTGCTGGTCGAGGACCCGGGCTATCTGGCGGCGTTGCAGTGCTTCGCCTTCGCGGGCGCGCGGGTGGTGCCGGTGCCCTGCGACGAGTACGGCGTGGACACCGAGGCGCTCGCCGGGCTGATCGAGCGCGAGCACCCGAAGCTGCTCTACCTGGTGCCCACCTTCCAGAACCCGACGGGCCGCACCCTGCCCGAGGCCCGGCGGCGGGCGGTCGCGCGAGTCGCCGAGCGGCACGGGGTGTGGATCGTCGAGGACGACCCGTACGGCGAGTTGCGCTACGAGGGCGAGCCCGTGCCGTGGATCTCCTCCTACCCCGAGGTCTCGGACCGGTCCGTGCTGCTCGGGAGCTTCTCGAAGATCATGGTGCCCGGCCTGCGGCTGGGCTGGCTGCGCGCGCCCGAGCCGCTGCGGCGGGCCTGCGTGGTGGCCAAGCAGGCGTCGGACCTGCACACCTCGACGCTCAACCAGCTCGCGGCGGCGCACTACCTGGCCGACACCGACCTGGAGGCGCACCTGGAGAGGGTACGCGCGGCCTATCGGGAGCGCCGGGACACGCTGCTCGCCGGGCTGCCGGCCGCGCTGCCCGAGGGCTCCCGCTGGAACCGGCCGGAGGGCGGCATGTTCATCTGGGCGCAGCTCCCCGAGGGCATGGACGCGACGGCCCTGCTGACCGCGGCGGCCGCGCAGGACGTGGCGTACGTGCCCGGCGCGCCGTTCTACGCCGGGCCGGCCGACAACACGTCGCTGCGGCTGTCCTTCACGACCCATACGCCGGCCGAGATCCGCGAGGGCCTGAACCGGCTGGCGAAGGCGCTGCGTTAGGGCGGCGCCGGGCTCAGCCGATCCCCGGCCCGCGATCGCCGACCCGCGACCCTACTCGTCCGGCCTTCCGCGCACCCCTGGCCTTCTGCGCAGCACCACCCTAATCTGACTGATCGTCAGAAGTGCCCGGCGCTGGGAGGCGACATGATGTTGTTGCGGGGCAGGACCGTCGTGGTGTCGGGCGTCGGAGCCGGGCTGGGGCAGCAGGTCGCCGCCGCGTGCGTACGGGAAGGCGCGAACGCCGTGCTCGGAGCGCGTACCGAGGCGAACCTCGCCAAGACCGCCGCGGAGATCGACCCGGCCGGCGAGCGCACCGCCTGGCGGGCCACCGACATCACCGACGAGAGCCAGTGCGTCTCGCTCGCCGCGCTGGCGGCCGAGCGCTTCGGCCGCATCGACGCCGTGGTGCACGTCGCAGCCCTGGACAGTCACTTCGGCGGCCTCGCGGACGCCGATTTCGAGGCCTGGCAGCGCGTTCTCGACGTGAACCTCCTCGGCACGCTGCGGATGACCCGCGCCTGCCTGCCCGCGCTCAAGGAGCGCGGCGGCTCGGTCGTCATGATCGGAACGCAGTCCTCGATCGCCGCGCCCAGCCAGGTGCGGCAGGCCGCGTACGCCGCCTCCAAGGGCGCGCTCGTCTCGGCGATGTACTCGCTGGCGCGCGAGCTGGGTCCGGACCGGATCCGGGTCAACACCGTGCAGCCCGGCTGGATGTGGGGCCCGCCGGTGCAGGCGTACGTACGGTTCGCGGCGCAGGGGGAGGGCGTGTTCGAGGACGAGGTGCTGGGGAGGCTGACGGACCGGATGGCGCTGCCTGAGCTGGCGACGGACGGAGACGTGGCGGACGCCGCGGTGTTCCTGGCCTCCGACCGCGCTCGGGCGATCACCGGCCAGTCACTGCTGGTCAACGCGGGCGAGTTGATGCGGTAGCGCGGATTGACGCGGTGGCGCGGACCGGGCTTCCGGGGTCGGCGGGCCGGGCTCCGTGCGCTGCGGCTCAGCCGTCGCTCCTCTCTTCCGTGCGGGATCCCGCTCCCGCACGGCCATCGGGCAGGCGCATCCGGGAACGAGCCCGCGTGCGCCTGCTGGTGTTGCTGCGTATCCGGCTCTGGTCCGGCTCTGGTCCGGCTCTGGTCCGGCTCTGGTCCGGCTGACCATCCACTCGTACTGGCCTTACTGGCCTTACTGGCCTTACTGGCCGCACTGGCGATGGAGCGTCCGACGAAGCGCCCGCCCATCGTGTGGTCGCGGTCACGTTCACGACAACGCCCCCGTGGGTCAAGAACAAGCAAAATCGTTCTGCTTTCTGATTTCCGTTCATATCCATGACCGCCCAAGGCCTTGACCGGGCCCCTTCCCAAGCGGTTCAATCCCGGAAGTCCCCACTCCCGCGCGGGGGCCCCGCCACCGAGGACGTCACGGCGAAGTGCGTTCCCGTTCACAAGGCGGACCCCTGGAGGGGGCATGAACAGTCTCGACTGGGCCGTGCTCATCGGCTACTTCGGCGTGATGATCGCGATCGGCGTCTGGTCGCACAAGCGAGTGGACAACGTCAGCGACTTCTTCACCGCGGGCGGCAAGATGCCCTGGTGGCTGTCCGGCATCTCGCACCATATGTCCGGCTACAGCGCCGTGATGTTCACCGTTTACGCGGCCATCTCGTATGAGTACGGCATTACTTCCTATGTCACGTGGTCCCTGCCGATCGCCATCGGCATCGCGATCGGGTCGCAGGTGTTCGCGCCCCGGCTCAACCGGGTGCGCTCCCGGCTGAACGTCTCGTCACCGCTCGAATACCTCAAGAGCCGCTACAACCTGCCGACGCAGCAGGCGCTGGCCTGGTCCGGCGTGCTGCTCAAGATCGTGGACGTGGCGGCGAAGTGGGCGGCCATCGCCACCCTGCTGTCCATCTTCACCGGCATCACGCTCAACCAGGGCATCCTGATCACCGGCGTGGTCACCGCCGTCTACTGCACGGTCGGCGGGCTCTGGGCGGACGCGCTCACCGAACTGGGGCAGTTCATCATCCAGTTCTTCGCCGGCATCGCGATGCTGGTGGCGGTGCTGTCCGAACTGGGCGGCGTCAGCGCGCTGTGGAACGTCTGGGACCGGCTGCCGGAGGCGCACCACGAGCCGACCGTCGGCCCGTACACGGTGACGTTCCTGCTCGCGTATCTCTTCATCAAGACGTTCGAGTACAACGGCGGCATGTGGAACCAGGCCCAGCGCTACATGGCCACCGACAGCGCGCAGTCCGCGAAGCGCTCGGCGCGGCTGTCCGCGATCCTGTGGGCCGTCTGGCCGCTCGTCCTCTTCTTCCCGATGTGGGTCGCGCCGCTGATCATCAAGACCGACCAGCCGACGGACTCGTACGCCCTGCTGACCGAACAGCTGTTGCCGCACGGTCTGCTGGGGCTGGTCATCGTCGGCTTCTTCTCGCACACCATGGCGATGTGCTCCTCGGACGCGAATGTGATCGCCGCGGTCGTCACCCGCGACATCATGCCCGCGGTCTCCCGGCGGGTGCGGGCCTGGGACAGCAGGGCCGGTCTGCTGGCCGCCCGGTGGACCACGCTCGGCTTCCTCGGGCTGTCGATGGCGGTCGCGACCCAGGTCGACTCGGACTTCTTCGGCGACATCCTGACCGTCGTCATCCAGTGGGTCGCCGGGCTGATGGGCCCGATCGCGATCCCGCTGATGCTCGGTCTGCTGCGGCCGTTCCGCAGGTCGGGACCGACGGCGGCGCTGCTCAGCTGGGCGATGGGGCTGGCCGCCTTCGCGGTGCTGAAGTACGGGGTCGACGGCGTCGAGCTGCAATACCAGATCTCGCTGCCGCTCGCGGTCTCGCTCGTGCTGTACATCCTGATCGGCTTCATCAAGCCGGAGGACACGCCGGAGCGCGACGCGCTGCTCGCCTCGCTGAGCACGGACGACGACGGCACGGGCAGCGCGGGGAGGGCGCTTCCGCTGCCGAAGCAGGGTGAGCCGGTGGCGCGTACGGGAGCGGGGAGCGGCGCGGGCGCCGGAGCCGGGGGCGGGGCCGGAGGCGCGGGCTCGGCCGACTGACGAGCCGGCGTGCGCGGGGCGCGAGCAGCAGGCCCGAGCGCGCACAGCAGGCGCGGGCTCAGCCCGCCGTATCCGGTGGCCGGGCCCTCGACAGGGTCCGGCCACCGGCCTGTTCGGGGGCGCTCGCCGCGGGCGCTCGCCGCGGGCGCCCGCTACCCCCTCGGGTAGCGGGCCAGCCACCCCGGGGCCGCCGCCGCGGGGCTGTGCAGCGCCGGGCCCTGCGTCATCTCCATCGCGAAGTCGTCCGCCAGCTCCAGAATCGTGCCGCGGCCCTCCAGTTCGACCAGCCAGCCGGGTGGCAGTGCCGTCTCGCCGTGCATCGCGCCCAGCAGATTGCCGCAGATGGAACCGGTCGAGTCGGAGTCGCCGCCGTGGTTCACAGCGAGCAGCAGGCCATGCCGGACGTCCTCCGCGACCAGCGCGCAGTAGACGCCCATCGCGAGGGCCTCCTCGCCGGTCCAGCCCGCTCCCAGCGCCTCGACCCGGGCGGGGGTCGGCAGACCCTGCCGGACCGCCCCCAGGGCGCGCTGGAGGGCGTCCGTCGTCTCCTGGTGGTCGGGGCGGGTCCCCAGCAGGGCGAGGGCGTGCTGGATGCCGCCGTCGAGGCCCTCGCCACGGGCGAGGCTGTGCACGATGACGGCCATCGCGCCGGCCGCTAGATAGCCGGTGGGGTGGCCGTGCGTCTGGGCGGCGCACTCGACGGCGAGCTGGAAGACGAGCTGCGGCTCCCAGCCCACCAGCAGCCCGAACGGCGCGGAGCGCATCACCGCGCCGCAGCCCTTGGAGTCCGGGTTCTTGGGCTTCTCCAGCGTGCCCATGGTCTCGTCGCCCAGACCGGTCAGGCAGGCCCGGCCGGGGGCGCGGCGGGCGTACAGCCACTCCTCGCGGGCCAGCCAGCCCGCGTCCTTCCTGCGCTCGTCCGGGCCCCAGTCCCGCTGGGTGGCCGCCCAGCGGAGATAGGCGCGGTGGACGTCGCTGGGCGGGTGCCAGGCGCCGGTGTCTCGGCGCACCTGGGCGCGTATCAGGCCGTCGGTCGTGAACAGGGTCAGCTGGGTGTCGTCGGTGATCGCGCCGCGCCGCCCGTACGCCGGAATGTAGTCGGTGACGCCGTCGGCGCCGTGGGCGGTGCGGATGGCGTCGAGCGACTCGAACTCGACGGCCGCGCCGAGGGCGTCACCGATCGCGCCGCCGAGCAGGCAGCCGCGCACCCGGCTGCGGAAGTCCTGCTGCTCGCGGCGCCCCCACACGGCGGTCGCCCCGCCCACTGATCCGGTCACTGCGCCTCTCCATCCGTACAAAAACGATCGGCACCCGCCTTGGCGCAGCACTGTATTAGAAACAGAACGATCAACTTCCGCTCCCCCCGGCAACCGCCCCGGGCCCTGCCATACCGACAGTCACCCGGACAGGCATAGGGACGGCCGAACAGACAGCTGAACAAGCAACTGAACAGGCTGCGGGGCCCGGTCGGCTTTCCCTCAGCCGTCCGGGCCCCGCAGCAGCACCGTCACACTCCACCGTCACGCTCAGTCGGTGATGTCGATCTTTCCGTTCTGCTGCGCCGGCACCGCGGAGGCGTCCTTGGCATCCGCACCGGCCCCGGCACCGTCCTTGGCGCCGCCGGTCGCGCTCGTCCCCGTGCCGCCGTCGCCGGCGCTGCCGCCCCGGTTGCCGCGCGAGGTGATCCCCGAGAGCAGCTGGGCTACGTCGATGCCGGTGGTCGAAGAGAGCAGTTCGACGCCCTGGGCCACGTTGTTCGCCACCGTACGGGGCAGTTGGCCCGCGCCGTCGGTGGAGATCACGGTCAGCTTGTCGATCGCGGACAGCGGCTCGGCCGCCTTGGCGACGATCTGCGGCAGCACCTCGACGAGCATCTGCAGGATGGCCGCGTCGCCGTACTGCGCGAACGCCTCCGCCTTCTTGCGCATCGCCTCGGCCTCGGCCGCGCCGATCGCCGCGGTGGCCGCGGCCTGCGCCTCGCCCTCCTGGCGCAGCGCCTCGGCGAGCGCGACGCGGTGCTGCTTCTCGCCCTCACCGGTGAGCCGCGAACGCTCCGCGTCCGCCTGCGCGTCGGCGATCACCGCGGACTTCTCCGCCTCGGCCTCCTTGACCCGGCTGACCTTGCGGGCCTCCGCCTCCTGCTCCGCCTGGTAGCGGGCGGCGTCGGCGGGCTTGCGGACCTGGCTGTCGAGCTGGCGGTCGGTCAGCGCGGCCTGGCGCTCGGCGACCTTCTCCTGCTCCATGAGGACTTCCTGCTGACGCGCGGCGTCGGCCAGCGGACCGGCCGCGTTGGCCGTGGCTCCGGCCGCCTCGGTCTCCGCCTTGATCTCCGCCTGGCGCAGGTAGAAGGTCCGCTCGGCGATGGCGATCTCCTCCGCCGCCTTCAGCCGGGCCTGCTCGGAGGCGCGCCGGGCGACCGCCTCGGCGATGTCCGCCTCCTGCTTGGCGCGGGCGGCCTCGGGGCGGCCGAGGTCCTCCAAGTAGCTGCCCTCGGTGGTGATGTCCTGGATCTGGAAGGCGTCCAGTACCAGGCCCTGCCCGGAGAGGCTGGCCTCGGCCTCCTCCGCGACCTGGCCGGCGAAGGCCGCGCGATCCCGGATGACGTCCTCGACCGACATCCGGCCGACGATGGAACGCAGCGCTCCGGAAAGCACTTCCTGGGTGAATCCGACGATGCCGTCCTGCTGTTGCAGGAACCGCTGGGCGGCGGCGCGGATGCTGTCCTCGTTGCCGCCGACCTTGACGATCGCCACGCCTTCGAGGTTCGCCTTGACGCCGCGCAGGGTGACGGCCCCGCGCACCGCGATCGGGATGTGCCGGCTGGACAGGTCCAGCGTGAAGCGCTGCTGGACGAACGGGACGACGAAGACGCCGCCTCCGACGACGACCTTCTGGCCGCTCTGGTCCGTACTGACCCGGCCGGTGACCGGGTCGGTCGACTCCTTGCCGCGGCGGCCGGTGATGATGAACGCCTGGCTGGGGCCCGCGACCTTGTAGCGGGTGATCACGACGAGGGCCAGCAGCACGAGGAGTACGAATACTCCCAGCACGGCGATGATGACCGAGTTCACAGGGAAAATCCCCACTGCCCTTCCACAGGGAACGGCGGGTTGTGTGCTGCGGATATGTCAGGTCTGAATGGCTTGCGTTCTTGCGTTCTTGCGTCGGTCAGGGCAGTTCAAGGCAGGGCCGGTTAAGAGAGTTCACCGCAGGTCGGGGCAGGTCCGGGCTGGGCATCGGCTCGGCGCGGGCGGCGCGCTCAGCGCTCGACCGTGCGGACCTGGACCGAGGTCGAGGAGAGCGTCGCCTCGACCCAGATCTCGGCGCCGCGCGCCACCGGTTCCGCGCTGCGCGCCGCGTATTTCACCCGCGCGCCGCCGATGTACAGCAGCACCTCGCCGTACCCCTGGGCCGGGATCGGGGTGACCACCGCGCCGGCGCTGCCGATGAGGTCGGAGCCGCGTGGGGTGGCGGTCGTCTGGTCGCGCATCAGCATGCGGCTGAAGGACAGCGTCAGCCGGCCGGTGACCGCACCCGCGACCACGCCGACCGCCGATGCCACGACGGCCCCCAGCCCCGTGGTCCCCAGCACGATCGCGCCGCCGAAGCCGAACATCGAAACGAAGCCGGCGATCACCGGCAGCGACAGCAGCCCGGCGAAGAGCCCCTCCAGCACACCGCCGAACAGCCCTTCCAGAATCCCGTCGAAGACCAGCGCCAGGGCCAGCAGGACAACGCCCGCTATGCCGAGACCAAGAAACAAGGTCATTGGCGTCCCCCGACTCCTTCGTTCTTTTACCTGCTGAACGGCATGTCCCGCTGACCAGCATGATGTCAGCCGGAGCCGAAAGGTTCACCGCCTGCTCCCGGCGGTCTCTACGCCGCCGTCTCAGTCCAGTACTGGCAGCAGCTCCGGAAGATGGCCGTCCGAGGCGACGGCCGCCCGCTGCCGCTCCGCCGGGACCTCACCGTATGTCGTGGTGCGCGGCCTGGACGGCCGGCCGGCCGCGTCCGCGATCGCGATCAGGTCCTGGACCGAGCGGTACGAGCCGTACGAGGAGCCCGCCATCCGGGAGATGGTCTCCTCCATCAGCGTGCCGCCCAGGTCGTTCGCGCCGGAGCGCAGCGCCTCGGCCGCGCCCTCCGCGCCGAGCTTGACCCAGCTGGTCTGGATGTTCGGGATGTACGGGTGCAGCAGCAGCCGCGCCATCGCGATGACGGCCCGGTTGTCGCGGGCGGTCGGGCCGGGGCGGGCGATGCCGGCGAGGTAGACCGGGGCGTTGGTGTGGATGAACGGGAGCGTCACGAACTCGGTGAAGCCGCCGGTCTCCTGCTGGATCCGCGCCAGCGTCCGGAAATGGCCCAGCCAGTGCCGGGGCTGGTCCACATGTCCGTACATCATCGTCGAGCTGGACCGGATGCCCAGCTCATGGGCGGTCTTGACGACCTCGATCCAAGTGGCGGTGGGGAGCTTGCCCTTGGTCAGGACCCAGCGGACCTCGTCGTCGAGGATCTCGGCGGCGGTGCCGGGGATGGTGTCGAGACCGGCCTCCTTGGCCGCCGCGAGCCACTCGCGGATCGACATGCCGGTGCGCGTCGCGCCGTTGACGACCTCCATCGGCGAGAAGGCGTGCACATGCATGTCGGGGACGCGTTCCTTGACCGCCCGCGCGATGTCGAAGTACGCGGTGCCGGGCAGGTCGGGGTGGATGCCGCCCTGCATGCAGACCTCGGTCGCGCCGACCTCCCACGCCTGCTGCGCACGGTCGGCGACCTGGTCCAGCGACAGGGTGTACGCGTCGGCGTCGGTGCGCCGCTGGGCGAACGCGCAGAAGCGGCAGCCGGTGTAGCAGACGTTGGTGAAGTTGATGTTGCGGGTCACGATGTACGTCACGTCGTCGCCGACCGCCGCGCGGCGCACCCCGTCGGCGATCTCGCAGAGCGCGTCCAGCGCCGGGCCGTCGGCGTGCAGCAGCGCGAGCGCCTCGGTGTCGGTCAGCTTGGTCGGGTCGTCGGCGGCGGTGGCCAGGGCCGTGCGCACATCGCCGTCTATGCGCGAGGGCACCATGCCGGGCGCGGCCTGCTCGCGCAGCGCCTCCCAGTCGCCGTAGACGTCGTCGAAGTCGTCGCGGCGGTCCGCGGTGCGCCCGTCGGTGTCGATGGTGCGGTGCAGATCCGTGCGCCCGGTGGCGGTGAAGCCCTCGTCTGGCTCCTGCCAGGGCAGCCCGACCGGCTTGACGCCCTCCAGCGCCATCCCGGTCTCCGGGTCGGCCAGCGCCCGTACGTGCGGCAGCAGCCGGGGGTCGAGCCAGGGCTCGCCGCGCTGGATGAACTCGGGGTAGATGGTGAGGCGTTCGCGCAGCGCGAAGCCGGAGGCGGCGGTCTGCTCGGCGAGCTCGTCGATGTTCGGCCAGGGGCGCTCGGGGTTGACGTGGTCGGGGGTGAGCGGCGAGACGCCGCCCCAGTCGTCGATCCCGGCGCCGATCATCTGGGCGTACTCGGCGTCCACCAGGTTCGGCGGGGCCTGGAGGCGGGCCGAGGGGCCGAGGATGTGCCGGGCCACGGCGATGGTGGCGGCGAGTTCGTCCAGCTCCGCGTCGGGCATGCCGCGCATCGCGGTGTCCGGCTTGGCGCGGAAGTTCTGCACGATGATCTCTTGCAGCCCGTGGTAGGAGCGGGCCGTCTTGCGCAGCGCGAACAGCGACTCGGCGCGCTCCTCGTAGTTCTCCCCGATGCCGATCAGGATGCCGCTGGTGAACGGGACGTTGGAGCGGCCGGCGTCCTCCAGCACCCGCAGCCGGACCGCCGGGTCCTTGTCGGGGGAGCCGTAGTGCGGGCCGCCGGGCTCGCTCCACAGCCGGGTCGCGGTGGTCTCCAGCATCATGCCCATGGACGGCGCGACGGGCTTGAGGCGCTGCAGGTCGGTCCAGGACAGCACGCCGGGGTTGAGGTGCGGCAGCAGCCCGGTCTCCTCCAGCACCCGGATCGCCATCGCGCGCACATAGGCGAGCGTGTCGTCGTAGCCCTCCGCCTCCAGCCACTCGCGTGCCTCGGGCCAGCGGTCCTCGGGGCGGTCGCCCAGCGTGAAGAGCGCTTCCTTACAGCCCAGCTCGGCGCCCTTGCGGGCGATGTCCAGCACCTCGTCGGGCGACAGGAACATCCCGTGCCCCTCGCGGCGCAGCTTGCCTGGCACAGTCACGAAAGTGCAGTAGTGGCATGTGTCGCGGCACAGCCGGGTCAGCGGGATGAAGACCTTGCGGGAGTACGTGATGACGCCGGGGCGGCCCGCGGCTTCGAGGCCCGCGTCGCGCACCCGCGCGGCGGAGGCGGTGAGGTCGGCGAGGTCGGCGCCGTGCGCCTGGAGCAGCACCGCCGCCTCGCCGGTGTCCAGCGCGACCCCGTCCCTGGCGCGGCGCAACGCGCGCCGCATCGCGTTGGCAGTGGGAGCAGCCTGCTCGGTTCCCTGCGCGCTCGTCGTCATCCTTCGAGGATACGAGCGAGCACCGACAGGGTCCGCACCCCCCGGCCGGATCGCGGATTCGGCCGGGCCGCACTCGATGGTTCCGCCACGGATTCAGCCACGGGTTCGGCCACGCGTCCCGCCGCGGACGCTCGCCCTGCTCCCCTCACAGATACTGCGCGTAGTCGTCCAGCGCCCGCAGCACCTCCGACTCCCCGCTGGGCGGCAGTTGCAGCACCACCTCGTCGATCCCGAGGTCGCGGTAGTGGGCGAGCTTCCCGGCCGAGGGCAGCACCGCGTACGGGACGACCCGCAGCGCCTCCGGGTCGCGTCCGGCCTCCTCCCAGGCGGTCCGCAGCACCGGAATGGCCTCGCTCAGTCCCCGGCCGCCGATCGGCAGCCAGCCGTCCGCGTACTCCGCGATGTGCCGGAAGAGTTTGGGTCCCGCCCCGCCGCCGATCAGCGTGCGAGGTCCGGTCAGGGCGTCCGCGCCCTTGCGTTCGCGCGGCTCGCGCACCGGCTTGGGGTGCGCGAAGCTGGCGCGCACGGAACCGAACGCGCCCTCGTACGCGGTCGGCTCGGCGGCCCACAGGGCGCGCATCAGGGCCATCCGGTCCCGGCTCAGCTCGCGCCGGGTCGCCCACTCCACCCCGTGGTCGGCGGCCTCCTCCACGTTCCAGCCGAAGCCGACGCCCAGCGTGAAGCGCCCGCCGGACAGGAAGTCGAGGGTGGCCGCCTGCTTGGCGAGGTCGATCGGGTCGTGCTGGGCGACGAGCGTGATGCCGGTGCCGAGGCCGAGCCGCTCGGTGACGGCGGCGGCCTGGCCAAGCGCGATGAAGGGGTCCAGGGTGCGGCCGTACTCGGGCGGCAGCGGATCCCCCGCCGGGTAGGGCGTCGTCCGCTCGACCGGGATGTGGGTGTGCTCGGGGAGGTAGAGGCCGGCGAAGCCGCGCTCCTCCAACTCCCGGGCGAGGCGGTCGGGTCGGATGGTCTCGTCGGTCAGAAAGATGGTCGTCGCGATCCGCACAGTGGTCCGCACCTCCGGGTTCGGTCGTGGTGACCTTCATACCCGCTGGCGGACCAGGAGAGAAGAAGCCGTGCCCGGACGCACGACGCGCCCGGAATGACGCACGACATGACGCGCGACGCGCACGACACGCCCGGAATCCCGCGGGCCTTTCCTGCCATTAACAGATCAACCCACACTTTCGAGCGATTGCCGCCCGCCGAATGTCCGCACTAGCGTCGCTGCCCGGGTCCGGTAATTCCTCTTCTCCGCACAGAGATCGGTGGTGTCCTTCGTGACGACGTCGGGTGAACCAGAGCAGCTGAGTCTGGGAACGGCAGCTGCCCGCAATCTGGCGACAACGACCAAAACCGTCCCGCAAATGCAAGGAATTACCTCACGGTGGCTGCTGCGCATGCTGCCGTGGGTACAGGTGTCGGGCGGCACCTACCGGGTCAACCGGCGGCTCTGCCACACGGTCGGGGACGGCCGGATCGACTTCGTGACCACCGGCGCCGAAGTCCGCGTCATCCCCGCCGAGCTGCGCGAACTGCCCGCGCTGCGCGACTTCGACGACACCGCGACGCTGGAGACCATGGCGGGCCGCTTCGTCCAGCGTGAGTACGCCGCGGGTGATGTGATCGTGGAAGCCGGCAACCCCGCCGACCAGATCGTGCTGATCGCGCACGGCAAGCTGCACAAGCTGGGCACCGGGAAGTACGACGAGCGGACCGTGCTGTCCGTGCTCGCGGACGGTGACTTCTTCGGCGACCGGATCGTGACCGACACGGACACCCCGGGCACTTGGGACTTCACGGTCAAGGCGGTTACCCGCTCCACCGTATTGTCCCTCCCCCGGCAGGCTTTCCAGCGAATCGCCAGCCGATCCGAAGCGCTTCGCAGCCATATCGAAGAATTCCGGTCCGAGCCACGACTTTCGCAAAACAGCTCCGGTGAAGCCGACATCAATGTAGCCTCCGGCCACACCGGCGAGCCCCAGATCGCGGGGGCATTCGCCGACTACGAACTCTCGCCCCGTGAATACGAGCTGAGCGTCGCGCAGACCGTCCTCAAGGTGCACAGCCGCGTCAGCGATCTGTACAACGATCCGATGAGCCAGCTCGACCAGCAGCTGCGGCTCACCGTCGAGGCGCTGCGCGAGCGCCAGGAACACGAGATGGTCAACAACCGCGAGTTCGGGCTGCTGCACAACGCGGACCTGGGGCAGCGCATCCACACCCGCAGCGGGCCGCCCACCCCCGACGACCTCGACGAACTGCTGTCCACGGTCTGGAAGGACCCCAGCCTGCTGCTGGCCCACCCCAAGACGATCGCGGCGATCGGCCGGGAGTGCAGCAGCCGGGGCATCTACCCGCAGAGCATCGACTTCCACGGCCACGCGGTGCCCGCCTGGCGAGGCGTACCGATTCTGCCGTGCAACAAGATCCCGGTCACCGGGGCCAGGACCAGCTCGATCCTGGCCATGCGGACCGGCGAGCAGAACCAGGGAGTCGTCGGCCTGCACCAGACCGGCATCCCCGACGAATACCAGCCCAGCCTGTCCGTCCGCTTCATGGGCATCAGCGAACAGGCCGTCACTTCGTACCTGGTCAGCGCCTACTACTCGGCCGCCGTCCTGGTCCCCGACGCCCTCGGCATCCTCGAGGACGTCGAGGTCGGCCACTGACAGCGGGCCGCCCGTAATCGGCTCTCGCAGCAGGTCCGAACAACGGGTCCGAACAACGGGTCCCATCAGCAGGCCCGTGCAGCAGATCCGAACAGCAATCTTCCGTGCGCGATCTTGAGAGAAATTGGTGGTGTACTTCGTGACAACGTCGGTGGAATCCGGTACCGGCACCGGGGACGGACAGCCGCAGCTCAGCCTGGGCACAGCGGCAGCGCGCAATCTGGCGACCACGACCAAGACCGTTCCGCAGATGCAGGGGATCTCCTCCCGGTGGCTGCTGCGCGTGCTCCCCTGGGTCGAGGTGTCGGCCGGTACGTACCGGGTGAACCGGCGGCTCAGCTATACGGTCGGGGACGGCCGGATCGACTTCGTGACCACCGGCGCCGAAGTCCGCGTCATCCCCGCCGAGCTGCGCGAACTGCCGATGCTCCGCGACTTCGACGACACCGCGACGCTGGAGGAACTGGCCGGCCGCTTCACCCAGCAGGAGTACGCGCCGGGTCAGCTCATCGTCGAGGCCGGGCAGCCGGCCGACCAACTCGTGCTCATCGCGCACGGCAAGACCGACAAGCTCGGCGTCGGCAAGTACGACGAACGGACCGTGCTGGCCGTCCTCGCGGACGGCGACCACTTCGGCGACCACGCGCTCCTCGGATCGGAGAGGGCCTGGGAGTACAGCGTCAAAGCCGTCACCGCCTGCACCGTCCTGGTGCTGCCCCGGCAGACGTTCCAGGAGGTCACCGAGCGGTCCGAGGCGCTGCGCGGCCACCTGGAGCAGGCCGCCGCCGCCCCGACGCCCGCGCAGAACAAGCACGGCGAGGCCGTCATCGAACTGGCCTCGGGCCAGAGCGGCGAGTACACCCTGCCGGACACCTTCGCGGACTACGACCTCGCCCCCCGCGAGTACGAACTGAGCGTCGCGCAGACCGTGCTCAAGGTGCACACCCGCGTCGCCGACCTCTACAACGAACCGATGAACCAGCTCGACCAGCAGCTGCGGCTCACCGTCGAGGCGCTGCGCGAGCGCCAGGAACACGAGATGGTCAACAACCGCGAGTTCGGGCTGCTGCACAACGCGGACCTCAAGCAGCGCATCCATACCCGCAGCGGGCCGCCCACCCCCGACGACCTCGACGAACTGATCTCGCGGCGGCGCAAGACGCAGTTCCTGCTCGCGCACCCCAAGGCGATCGCGGCGATCGGCCGGGAGTGCAGCAGCCGGGGCATCTACCCGCCGGAGACCGAGCTCCAGGGGCATCCGGTGCGCACCTGGCGCGGCATCCCCGTCCTGCCGTGCAACAAGATCCCCATCTCCGCCGCCGGCACCAGCTCGATCCTGGCCATGCGGACCGGCGAGGACAACGAGGGAGTCGTCGGCCTGCACCAGACCGGCATCCCCGACGAATACCAGCCCAGCCTGTCCGTCCGCTTCATGGGCATCAGCGAACAGGCCGTCATCTCGTACCTGGTCAGCGCCTACTACTCGGCCGCCGTCCTGGTCCCCGACGCCCTCGGCATCCTCGAGGACGTCGAGGTCGGCCACCCGTCGGACTGAGATCCCGGTCCGGGTAGGGCACCGGTCCAGGTAAGACACCCATCCACCCGCCGGACTGAGATCCGGTCGAGGCGGGAACCCCGTCGGGCTGAGATCCGGTCGAGGCGGGACACGATCGGGCGAAGACCTGAAGCCGGGTGAGGTGGCCTCCCGCCGGTGGCCACCTCACCGGACGCCCGGCCGTCGCCGGGTTATCCACAGGCCTTTCGCTCCCCGTCACCCGGGCGTACAACGGTGTCACGCGACACTTCCGACGCTGGGGGAAACGGATGCGACGACGCGAGGTACTCGGGCTTTCGGCTATCGCGGGCGCGACCGGCGTGCTTACGCTCGACACTGTGACTTTCGCCCGAGCAGCGGACGGGAACGGCAGGGCCGGCAGCGGCCGTGACGGGGACGAAGAGACCCGGACGGTCACCGGTCATCTGCCCACCGGCGCGCCCGACTTCGTCTACCTGCCGGTCGAGGTGGGGCACGGAGTCCGTGAGATCGCCGTGTCGTACAGCTACGACAAGCCGAGGGTCCCGCTCGGCACCCCCGGCAACGCGTGCGACATCGGGATATTCGACGAGCGCGGCCCGGTCTCCGGCGGCCACGCCCCGCACATCCGCAGTTGCCGGGGCTGGTCGGGCGGCGCCCGTACGGAATTCGCGATCAGCGCCGCCGAAGCGACCCCCGGCTATCTCGCGGGGCCCGTCAAGCCGGGCACCTGGCATGTCGTGCTGGGCCCGTACACGGTCGCGCCGCAGGGACTCGACTACTCCGTGCGGATCACCCTGCGGTACGGCGATCCTGGCCGGACGCCGAAGCCGGTGTATCCCCCGGAGCGGGCCAGGGGGCGCGGTCGCGCCTGGTACCGGGGCGACTGCCATCTGCACTCGGTGCACTCCGACGGCAAGCGCACCCCGGCCGAGATCGCTGCCGCCGCGCGCACCGCCGGGCTCGACTTCATCACCACGACCGAGCACAACACCACCTCCTCGCACCGCGCGTGGGAGGGGCTGTGGGGTGACGACCTGCTCATCATGACCGGCGAGGAGATCACCACCCGCAACGGCCACCTAGTGGCGCTGGGCAGCCGGCCGGGCGCGTTCATCGACTGGCGCTACCGCGCCCGCGATGACGTCTTCGCCCACTACGCCCGCCGCATCCGGCAGGCCGGCGGCCTGGTGGTGCCAGCGCACCCGTACGGCAACTGCGTCGGCTGCAACTGGAAGTTCGGCTACGAGGAAGCAGACGCCATCGAGGTCTGGAACAGCGACTGGACGCCCGACGACGAGATGTCGCTCAACCTGTGGGACGGCATGCTGGTCGCCTCGGTCCGCGACGACAGGCGCTGGATTCCGGCGATGGGCAACAGCGACGCGCACCGCGAGCCGCAGCCGGTCGGACTGCCGCAGACCGTAGTGCTCGCCGACGACCTGTCGCGGCAAGCGATCCAGGACGGCATCAGGGCCGGGCGCAGCTGGATCGCCGAGTCCTCGAAGACCGGCCTGTCCTTCGCGGCCACCGGCGGGCGCGGCGGCCACGCGGGCATCGGCGAACGGCTGTCCGTGCCGCCCGACACCGAGGTGACGGTCGCTCTGGAGGTCTCGGGCGCCCCCGGCTGCACGGTCCGCTTCATCACCGACCAGGGCGAGCTGCACGCCGAACCGCTGCCGCCGTCCGGCAGCGGCACGGTCAGCTGGCGGACCACCGCGTCCTACGCGGCCTATGCGCGGGCCGAGATACGCCATCCGGCGGCGGACGGCGGGGCGTCCGGGCTGCCGGGGGCGATGGCTGCGATGACCAACCCGGTGTTCCTCGGCGAGCGCTGACGGGCTGACGGGGACGGGCTGACAGCGCGCGGTGGCGGGCAGGGCTCGGGCTGAGCGCTGCCCGCCGGGGACCCGGCCCGTCAGTCCGCAACGATCAGCGCCGGGGTGTCCCGGGTGAGGACTTCACCGCGGAAGAAGGCCGGACTGCGGCGCTGCATCACCAGCATGATCACGACGCCGAGCAGCAGCAGCCCGACTCCGATGATGAAGACGCTGCCGACGCCGAAGACGGAGCTGCCGCTGCCGTACGCCGGGTCCCACATGTCGTAGAGCGTCTTGCCGAAGACCCCGGCGAGCAGCGTGCCGCCGAGCACCGGGCAGACGCCCTTGAAGAACAAGTCGCGGGGGGAGCTGAGCAGTTCGTGCCGGAAGTACCAGGCGCAGGCGAACGCGGTGATCGCGTAGTAGAAGCAGATCATGAGGCCGAGCGCGTAGATCGTGTCGATCAGCACATTCTCGCTGAGGAACGTCATCACGGCGTAGAAGAGGCCGGTCGCGACGCCCGTCGCGATGGTGGCCCGGCCAGGGGACTTGAAGCGCGGGTGGATGCGGGCGAAGGAGGGCGGCAGCGCCTCATAGGCGCTCATCGCCAGGACGGTGCGGGCGACCGGGATGAAGGTCGTCTGAAGGCTCGCGGCGGCCGAGGCGAGGACGGCGACGAACAGCAGGACGCCGAGCACCGGGCCCATGACCGGGTTGGCGAGCGTCGCGAAGACGTTGCCGGAGGTGTCCGGGTTGCCCAGGCTCCTCGCGGCGGCTCAACCCGCCGTCGGCACCGTCCGGGTGTCCCGCCCGGAGCGCAGCACCGTGCCCGGAACCGCCCCGGTCACCTCGTCGTCCCGGATCGTCTCCACACCGTTCACCCGCACACTCACGATCCCGATGGCCCGCGAATCCAGCCGCGGGCTGTCCCCCGGCAGGTCGTGCACCAGCGTCGCGGGCCCCGCCTCGATCCGCTCCGGGTCGAAAAGCACCAGGTCCGCGTGGTAGCCCTCGGCGATCCGGCCCCGCTCCCGCAGCCCGAACAGCCGCGCCGGGTCATCGGTGAGCATCTGCACCGCCCGCTCCAGCGCGACCAGCTTCCGCCCGCGCAGACAGTCCCCGATGAACCGCGTCGTGTACGGGGCCCCGCACATCCGGTCCAGGTGCGCGCCCGCGTCGGAGCCGCCGAGCAGCACGTCCTGGTGCTCCCAGGTCGCCCGCCGCAGCTCCCAGCTGGCCGGATCGTTGTCGGCCGGCATCGGCCACAGCACCGTACGCAGCTCGTCCGCCGCGCAGATCTCCACCAGGCAGTGGAAGGCGTCCTGCCCGCGCTCGGCCGCGATGTCCCGTACGACCCGCCCGCTGAGCCCTTCGTTCGTCGCGGAATAGGTGTCGCCGATGACGTACCGGTCGAAATTCGCGAGCCGCCGGAAGACCCCGGCCTCCTTGCTCTGTGCGCGCCGCAGCAGCTCGGCCCGCACGCCGGGCTCGCGCAGCGCGGCGATCCGCTCGGGCACCGGGAGCGAGAGGACCTCCCCCCAGCCCGGTATGAGGTTCAGCGCGCAGAACGTCCCCAGGGACATGTTCATCGGCGTCAGGATCGGCATGGTCAGCGCCACGACCCTGCCACCCGCCTCGCGGGCCCGCTCGGACGCGAGCAGCTGTCGCGGCACCCGCTCCGGCACCGCCGCGTCGATCGTCAGCACATTCCAGTTGAGCGGCCGCCCCGCCGCCGCGCTCATCTCGACGAAGAGGTCGATCTCCTCGTCCGCGAACTGGTCCAGACAGCCCGCGACGATCGCTTCGAGCTGCGTGCCCTCGTGCTCGCCGACCGCCCGCGACAGGGCCAGCAGCTCGGCGGGCTCCGCGTGCCGCGAGGCCACCGGCTGCCCGTCGCCGTCCGAGTGGGTGGACGACTGCGTCGTCGAGAGACCCCATGCCCCCGCCGCCATCGCGTCGTGGAGCAGCCGCAGCATCTCCTCCAGCTGCTCCGCCGACGGCTGCCCGCCGACCGCGTCCGCACCCATCACATACCGGCGCAGCGCGCAGTGCCCCACCATGAAGCCCGCGTTGACCGCGGTGCGCCCTTCCAGCCGGTCGAGGTACTCGCCGAAGGAGGACCAGTTCCAGGGCGCGCCCTCCTCCAGCGCCACCAGCGACATGCCCTCGACCTTGCTCATCATCCGCCGCGTGTAGTCGGCGTCCTCGGGTCGCGCCGGGTTGAGCGGCGCCAGCGTGAAGCCGCAGTTGCCGCCCGCGACGGTCGTCACCCCGTGGTTCATCGACGGCGTGGCGAACGGGTCCCAGAACAGCTGCGCGTCGTAGTGCGTGTGCGGGTCGACGAAGCCCGGCGTCAGGACCAGTCCCCGGGCGTCCTCGCTGGTCCGCGTCTCCTCGGTGACCGTCCCGGGTTCGGCGATCACCGCGATCCTGCCGTCGCGGATGCCGACGTCGGCGAGGTGCGCGGGCGAGCCGGTGCCGTCCACGACGGTCGCGCGCCGGATGAGGTGGTCGAGCATGGCTGGTGTCCCTTTCGGTCCGTCGTGGAGCTGCGGCATGGAGTTGCGTCGTGGAGCTACGTCATGGGCGAAATAACAGGATCTCGCTGCGGAGTCGCTGCGGGTGCCCCACCCGGCACGACGCGGGGCGGGCCGGAGTCGGGGGGAGCCGGGGCTCGATCCTGGGGCCGAGCTCTGCCCCGGGGCCGGGGCGGGCCCGAGCCGAGCCCCGGCCCCGGGGATCAGGCCGGCGCCCGGGTC
>NZ_JAYMZR010000004.1:146498-171237 GCF_035828615.1 Streptomyces sp. H27-D2
GCGCCCCCCGGCCCGGGATCGAGCCCCGGCCCGGGATCGAGCCCCGGCCCGGGATCGGGCCCCCGGCCGGGGATCACGTCACGGGCCGGGGCGGGATCAAGCCCCGGCGGCCTGCCGGAAGCGGTTCGTCCGGTGTACCGGATCCGTGTCGATCTTCGGGATGACGTGCTCGCCGATCAGCTTGATCGTGTTGAGCGTGTCCTCGGACGAGATCCCGATCGGCAGCCCGAAGGAGAGCTGGTCCGCGCCCGCCTGGTCCCAGCGCTTGCACTGGAGGAACACCTCGTCCGGGTCACCGCAGATCATCAGCTCCTCGGCGATGAGCAGCTCGATGATCTCCTCGGTGTACTCGGGCAGCAGCGCCGGCCACTTGGGGATGCCCTCGGGCCGCGGGAAGGTGTCGTGGTAGCGGAACAGCAGCGACTGGAGGTAGTTCAGCCCGCCGCCGACCGCGATGTCGACCGCCTTCTGATGCGTCTCCGCGCAGATCGCCGTCGAGGTCACCATCACGTTGTCGTTGACGAAGTCGCCGATCGGCTCGGCCTCCTTGACGGCCGTCTTGTACGAGTCGACGACCCACTCCATGTCGGAGACCTTCTGCACACTGAAGCCGAGGACGCCCAGCCCCTTCTTCGCCGCCATCGCGTAGGAGGACGGCGACCCGGCGGCGTACCACATCGCCGGGTGCGACTTCCCGTACGGCTTCGGCAGGATCTTGCGGGGCGGCAGCGACCAGTGCTTGCCCTCGAAGCCCGGGTATTCGTCCTGGAGCCACATCTTGGGGAACTCGGCGATCGTCTCCTCCCAGATCTCCTTGGTGTGGTTCATGTCGGTGACGCCGGGGATGAAGCCGAGGATCTCGTGGCTGCCCGCGCCCCTGCCCGAGCCGAACTCGAAGCGGCCGCCGCTGAGATGGTCGAGCATGGCGACCTTCTCGGCGACCTTGACCGGGTGGTTCACCTGCGGCAGCGGGTTGAAGATGCCCGAGCCCAGGTGGATGCGGTCGGTCGCGTGCGCGAGATATCCGAGGAAGACATCGTTGGCCGAGAGGTGCGAGTACTCCTCCAGGAAGTGGTGCTCGGAGGCCCAGGCGTACTTGAAGCCGGACTTGTCCGCCTGGATGACGTACTCGGTCTCCTCCATCAGCGCGTGGTGCTCGGCCTCGGGGTCTGCCTTCGCCCGCGAGGCGGGCACATATCCCTGTACAAAGAGCCCGAATTCCAAGGAGGTTCACCGTCCTTAAGTTTCTGACGCATCGTCAGATTGAGTCGACTGTCGCACCGGCCGTACGAGCCGTCAATACCTGACGAGACGTCAGATCAGGCTGTCCGGGGACCGGCTCAGAGAACCGAAACCCCCGCGAGCCAGCCGCCGTCGATGACAAAAGGCTGCCCAGTGATGTACGAGGAATCCTCGGCGGAGAGGAAGAGCGCCAGCCTGGCCACCTCCTGCGGCTGCCCGATACGCCCCATCGGCACGAGCTTTCCGTAGAACTCGTCCAGCGCCCGCACCGATGCCTGCGCTGATTCCTGCGCCGCCTCCGCCGCCTCTCCCGCCTCTCCCGCCTCTCCCGCCTCCGCCGCCGGGGGACCGCCGCCCGCCCGCACCCCGGCCGGCACCTGGTCCGGGTTGGTCATCGGCGTGTCGATCGCCCCCGGACACATCGCGTTGACCCTGATCCCCTTGGCCGCCAGCTCCATCGCCGCCACCCGGGTCATCCCGACGATCGCGGCCTTGGTCGCCGCGTACGCGGTCAGGTACGCCATCCCGGTCAGCGCCGTGTACGAGGCGGTGTTCACGATCGTGCCGCCGCCGGCCGCCTCCAGCTCCGGGATCACGGCCTTCATCCCGAGGAACACGCCGACCTGGTTGACCTGCACCACGGCCTGGTACTCCGCCAGCGGAGTGTTCACCAGTTCGTTGAAGCGCAGGATTCCGGCGTTGTTGACCAGCCCGTCGATCTTCCCGAAGGCGGCCTTGGCGGCGGCGACGGCCGCCGTCCAGTCGTCCTCGCTGCTCACGTCGAGGTGGACGTAACGCGCCGCGTCCGCGCCGAGTTCCTCGGCCAGCGCCGCGCCCTGTTCGTCGAGCACATCGCCCAGCACGACCCGCGCCCCCTCGGCCGCGAACAGCCGCGCCTCCTGCTCGCCCTGCCCGCGCGCCGCACCGGTGATGACGACGACGCGCCCGTCGAGCTTGCCCATAACTGTCTCCCGCTCCTCGCCCGCCCGGAACTGCCCGCTGATTCCTGTTGTCTGCTGCCCGCCGCCCGCCGACGGAACGCCGACCGCCGAGACGCGGAGCCACAATCAGTCGTTCAAAAGCAACCGTTCAATCGTTGAGATGCGGAGCCACCCCGGCCGCGAATGCCGCCATCTGATCCGTGAGTTCGCCCCGGCTGCGGCTGCGGAACCGCACCTGGATCTGCCGCACGCCCATCGCCCGGTACTCGCGCAGCGATTCGGCGAGCGCCTCCGGCTTGCCGGACAGCACCCGGCGGCCGACCTCCCAGCCCGGCTCGCCCACGTACAGCGGTTCGGCGATGGCGCCGATGGTGAGCGGCTCGGCGTTGCCCGCCTCCTCGCGCAGCGCCAGCAGCTTGGCGATCTGCCCGGGCAGCCGCTCGCGCGGGTCGCCCTGCGGCAGCCAGCCGTCGCCGCGCACGGCGGCCCTGCGCACCGCGGCGGGCGATGAGCCGCCGACCCAGATCGGCGGCCTCGGCGACTGGGCGGGCCGGGGCGCCTGCCCCAGCCCCTCGAAGCGGTAGAACTCGCCCTCGAAACGGGGGAACTCCTCCGGACCGAGCGCGGCCTTGAGGGCGTCGATCGACTCGTCGAGCACCGCCCCGCGCCGCCGGAAGTCGGCGCCGAGCACCTCGAACTCCTCCTGTACGTGTCCCGCCCCGACCCCGAGGATCAGCCGGCCGCCGCTGAGGTGGTCGAGGGTCGCGTACTGCTTGGCCGTGGCCAGCGGATGCCGGAGCCCGAGCACGGCGACATGGCTCATGAGCCGTACCCGCTGGGTGATCCCCGCGAGGAACGCGAGGGTGGCGACCGGGTCGTACCAGACGGTGCTCATCGCCTCGGCGAGCCGGCGCGGGATCGCGACGTGGTCGCACGAGGCGATGTAGAAGAAGCCGAGCCGGTCGGCGGCGCGGGCGATCTCCGCGAGATCGTCCGGACCCGCGGCCGCCTCCCAGGACTCGGCGTAGATGGTGCTCTGCGACTGGATCGGGAGCTGCATCCCGTACACCAGTTGCTCTGCCGGCACGATCTGGACCACGTGGGTGGCCTCCCCTCGGGCCTGCGGCGGGCCTCGCGCCCGCCCGTGCGGCCCCATCGTCGTAACTGCTGCCGTATCGGTGCTCTGCCGGATCGGCGCTGCCGGACGGGGCGAGCCCCGAAACCAACAAGCCCCGGCGCGCCCCCGCCCACTACCCCGCCGCGCCCCCCGCCCCCGCCCACAGCCCGTCCGGCGTCAGCCCCAGCAGTTCGATCGCGTTGCCGCGCACGATCCGCTCCACCACGCCCTGCTCCAGGTGCCCCATCTGCGCCTCGCCGACCTCCCTGGACTTGGGCCAGGTCGAGTCCGAGTGCGGGTAGTCCGTCTCGTAGAGGACATTGCCGGCGCCGATCGCGTCGAGGTTGCGCAGCCCGAAGGCGTCGTCGAAGAAACAGCCGTAGACATGCTCGGTGAACAGCTCGGACGGCGGCCGGAACACCTTGTCCGCGACGCCGCCCCAGCCCCGGTTCTCCTCCCAGACCACGTCGGCGCGCTCCAGGATGTACGGGATCCAGCCGATCTGGCCTTCCGCGTACATGATCCGCAGGTTCGGGAAGCGTTCGAACTTGCCGGACATCAGCCAGTCGACCATCGAGAAGCAGCAGTTGGCGAAGGTGATCGTGGAGCCGACGGCCGGGGGCGCGTCCGCCGAGGTGGACGGCATCTTCGAGGACGAGCCGATGTGCATGGCGATGACCGTGCCGGTCTCGTCGCAGGCCCGCAGGAACGGGTCCCACTCGTCGGTGTGGATGGACGGCAGGCCCAGATGCGGCGGGATCTCGCTGAAGCAGACGGCGCGCACGCCCCGCGCCGCGTTGCGCCGCACCTCCGCCGCCGCCAGCTCGGCGTCCCACAGCGGAACGAGGGTCAGCGGGATGAGCCGGCCGTGCGCGTCAGGACCGCACCACTCGTCCACCATCCAGTCGTTGTACGCCCGCACCCCGAGCAGCCCCAGCTCGCGGTCCTTGGCCTCGGTGAAGGTCTGGCCGCAGAAGCGCGGGAAGGTGGGGAAGCAGAGCGCGGACTGGACGTGGTTCACGTCCATGTCGGCCAGCCGGTCCGGGACCAGATACGAACCGGGCCGCATCTGCTCGTAGGTGATGCCCTCCAGCCGGATCTCGTCCCGGTCGTAGCCGACGGCCGTGTCCAGCCGGGTCAGCGGCCGGTGCAGATCCTCGTACACCCACCAGTCGGCGATCGGCCCGTCGTCGCCGGGCACGCCCATCACCGGCGCGAACTTCCCGCCGACAAAGGTCATTTCCTTCAGCGGGGCCCGCACGATGCGCGGTGCGACGTCCCGGTACTTCGACGGAAGTCGGTCGCGCCAGACGTCGGGGGGCTCAACCGTGTGATCGTCCACCGAGATTATCTTCGGGAAGCTCTCCATGGCCGACACGGTAGCGCTGATCTGACGATCCGTCAGCTAAGTTGGCACGGCAGCCCCCCGCACC
Source organism: Streptomyces sp. H27-D2 (assembly GCF_035828615.1). NCBI lineage: Bacteria > Bacillati > Actinomycetota > Actinomycetes > Kitasatosporales > Streptomycetaceae > Streptomyces > Streptomyces sp. H27-D2. The sequence goes on from NZ_JAYMZR010000004.1 coordinate 151,232, forward strand.
CGCGCCGGCCCGCGAACCGGACCCGTGCACCCCAACAGGCCAGGCCCACGCCCCGGACCGACGACTCATCACCCCGCGAAGGAGCCCGAGGAACCGCGTAGCAACCCGCGGAACGAACCGCGTAACGAACGCCCGGACGGGCCCGGCGCGAGGGTCCCGGCGTACCGGGCTTGTGTAGAGCCAGTGGCCCCTACTGACGCGGGAGTCATGAACAAGGCAAACTGACCTGTGCGACAGGACTCTGACAACAGGGGGCAGCGATGGACGGTGGCAGCGGCACGCGCGGCCGCTCCGCAACGCGGGCGCCGGAGGCTCCGGGAGCACCGCAGGCGCCGGCCGGACAGGGACGAATCGGCAGGCAGCGACAAGAATCGGGGCAGCGCGGGCAGCAGCGGCGACAGGACGAGCGGCACCTTCGCTTCGCCGTACTCGGACCCGTACGCGCCTGGCTCGGCGAGGAACCGCTGCCGCCGGGCTCGCCGCAGCAGCGCGCCCTGCTCGCCGCTCTGCTGCTGCGCGGCGGGCGCACCGCGAGCGCCTCGGAACTCGTGGACGCGCTCTGGGGCGAGGAGCCGCCCTCACAGGCGCTGGCCGCGCTGCGCACCTACGCGTCCCGGCTGCGCAAGGCGTTCGGCGAGCACGCCGACGACCTGATCACCGAGTCCGGCGGCTACGCGATCCGCACCTCGGCGGGCGGGCTCGACCTCGCCCTCGCCGAGCAGTACGCCGGCACCGCGGAGAAGGCGCTGGGCAACGGCGATCGCGCCCGCGCCCGCGATCTGATCAACCTCGCTCTCGGCCTGTGGGAGGGCGAGCCGCTCGCCGGCATCCCCGGCCCGTACGCCGAGACCCAGCGCACCCGGCTGGAGGAGTGGCGGCTCCAGCTCATCGAGTCGCGGCTCGACATGGACCTGGAGGTCGGCCGGCACGCCGAGGCCATCTCGGAGCTGACCGCCCTCACCGCCGCTCACCCGCTGCGGGAGCGGCTGCGCGGGCAGCTGATGCTCGCGCTCTACCGCAGCGGACGGCAGGCGGAGGCGCTGGCCGTCTACGCCGACACCCGCCGGCTGCTCGCCGACGAGCTGGGCGTCGACCCCTGCGCGGAGCTGGCCGAGATGCACCAGGGCATCCTGCAGGCCGACGCGGGCCTGGCCGTCCCGGCCGCCGAGCCGGACGCGCAGCCCATCGTGCTCGTGCGCCCCGCCCAGCTCCCCGCCACCGTCGCCGACTTCACCGGCCGCGCGGCCTTCGTCACCGAGCTGAGCGAGCAGCTCATCACCGCCGAGGGCCGGGTGATGGCGGTCTCGGCCGTCGCGGGCATCGGCGGCGTCGGCAAGACGACGCTGGCCGTGCACGTCGCACACGCGGCCCGGCACCACTTCCCCGACGGGCAGCTCTACATCGACCTCCAGGGCGCGGGCTCCCGCGCCGCCGAACCCGAGGCGGTCCTCGGGGCGTTCCTGCGCGCGCTGGGCACCTCCGACAGTGCGATCCCGGACTCAATGGACGAGCGCGCCGCGCTCTACCGCTCCACGCTGGACGGCCGCCGGGTGCTGGTCCTGCTCGACAACGCGCGTGACGCCGCCCAGGTCCGGCCGCTGCTGCCGGGCACGGCGGGCTGCGCCGCGCTCATCACCAGCCGGGCCCGGATGGTGGACCTCGCGAGCGCGCATCTGGTCGATCTGGACGTGATGAGCCCCGAGGAGGCGCTCATCCTCTTCACCCGGATCGTCGGCGCCGAGCGGGTCGGCGCGGAGCGCGACGCGGCGATGGACGTCGTCGCGTCCTGTGGCTTCCTGCCGCTGGCGATCCGCATCGCGGCCTCCCGGCTGGCCTCGCGGCGCACCTGGACGGTCTCCGTACTCGCCCGCAAGCTCGCCGACCAGCGCCGCCGCCTCGACGAGCTCCAGGCCGGCGACCTCGCGGTGAAGGCCACCTTCGAACTGGGCTACAGCCAGCTGGAGCCCCAGCAGGCGCGCGCCTTCCGGCTGCTGGGCATGGCCGAAGGGCCGGACATCTCACTGTCCGCCGCCGCCGCGATGCTGGACCGCGACCCGTACGAGACCGAGGAGCTGCTCGAATCGCTCGTCGACACCAGCCTGCTGGAGTCGGCCGCTCCCGGCCGTTACCGCTACCACGACCTGGTCCGGCTCTACGCGCGTGCATGCGCCGAGCGCGACGAGCAGCCGCCGGAGGAGCGCGACGCGGCCCTCTCCCGGCTGCTGGACTTCTACCTCGCGACGACGGCCGCGGTCTACGCGCTGGAGCGGCCGGGTGAGCGCGTACACGACCACTTCGAGCCCACCCGACATCCCGGTCTCCTCATCCCCGATCGTGAGACCGCGCTGGACTGGCTGTTCGCCGAGGCCAACTGCGTGCTGGCGTGCGCCCAGCAGTCCGCGACCGCCGGCATGCTGCGGCGCGCCGCCGACGTGCTGATGGCCGCCGTCGACCTCGCCGAGTCGGGGGCCAACTCCCGGCAGTTCGAGCGGGCCGCTACGGCCGTCGCCGACGCCGCCGCGAGGGCGGGCGACGCGCAGGCCGAGGCGCGGGCCAGGACGATGCTGACGCACGCCTACAGCGTCGCCGGCCGGTTCGCCCAGGCCGACGAGGAGGCCGGGAAGGCGCTGTTGCTCGGCCGCGAGGCGGGGGACCCGGTGCCCTGCGGCCAGGCGCCGAACCAGCGCGCCATCATCGCGATCTACGAGAACCGGCACGACGACGCGGAGTCGTACCTCCAGCAGGCCCTGACGGCCTTCAGGGCGGACCGCAACCACCCCGGCGAGGCCGCCGTGCTGTGCAACCTCTCGCGCGTCCACCTCGCCACCGGGCGTACGGCGAGCGCGGTCGAGCTGGCCGAGCAGGGCATCCACATCTACGACAGCCTCGGGCTGGCTCTGCGGCTCGCCAACGGCAAGTACGCGCTGGGCCTCGCCCTGACCCGGGCCGCCCGCACCACGGAGGCGCTCGACTGCCTCGGGGAGGCGCTCGGCATCTTCCGCGACAGCCGGCAGCCGCTCTGGGAGGGCATGGCCCACTTCCGGCTCGCGGAGGCCCACCTCGCCGCCGGCCGGCCCGCCCAGGCCGCCGGTCACGCCGAACAGGCGCTGGCGCTGCGCGGCATCGGCGGGGAGTGGCGGCGCGGCACCATTCTGACCGTGCTGGGCACCGCGTTGTCCGAGGTCGGCCAGACCGACAGGGCGCAGGCCTGCTGGCGCGAAGCCCTGTCGATTTTCGAACACCTGGGCGCGTCCGAAGCCGGTGAGGTGCGGGCTCTGCTGACCCCGTGCGCGGCTGCGTAGAGCCGCTTTGGCGGCGTTCATCAATCGTTTATCGGGGCACGGCAATCTCAATGCCAACGGTCCGTCGTGTCGGGGGGCAGACGGGCCGCTGGTGAGGCCTCACCCATAAGGTGAACGGCCCTGAGAGGCCCGCCCGGCCGCCCACGGGGGAGCTGCCGGGTGGGCTCTGCCACCCAACGAGAACAGCCATTGGAGCTGATTGCGATGAGCGAAGCCAAGAAGCGCAAGCCCGGCGGCGTCAAGCCCACCGACGCCCACGCCAGCGACGTCAAGCCCACCGACGCCCACGCCAGTGGTGAGCAGATCACCACGATGGACGCGCATGCCAGCGGCGGTACGCCCACCCCTCAGGACGCCCACGCGTCCTCCGAGCAGCCGTAAGCGCACCACCACCATGAACGGCCGGCCTTCGGGGGAGGGCCGGCACGGGGGGACCGGCCTTCGGGGGAGGGCCGGCACGGGGGACAAGACCGGCCTTCGGGGGAGGGCCGGCACGGGGGAAATACCACGGGGGAAGGCACGGGAACGGGGGAAGGCACGGGGGACGGCAGGGGCCGGCGCTGACGGCGGGGAGGGGAAGCCGTCAGAGCCGGCCCCTGGCGCGTGCGGAACGCGCCAACCTTTCGTGGCTTCAAGCCAGGAGCCTCGAACGTTTGCTCCCCCTGGCGCTAGGTTCGCCTGATAACGACAACTACGTTCGTCCCATAGGAGTTGGAATGACCCGCATCAAGAAGGCCCTCGCCACGCTCGTCATAGCGGCCGCCGCGACCGCGGGCGCCGCCGGTACGGCAGTCGCCGACAGCCACGCCTCCGGAGGCGCGACGTTCGGCAAGAGCCAGCAGGGCGCCGGCGACAGCGTCTCGTACCGGACCGTCGAGCCCTCGCAGACGGGACCGCTGGACTCCCACGCGTCCTGATCCGGGCGTACGGAGCGGGGGCCGAGCCGGTTCATCCGGCCGGCCCCCGACCGCGTTCGGCCCGCGTTCGGCCCGCTCCCGGCTACGTCCAGCCCGTGTATCCAGCCCGCGTCCAGCCCGCGTCCGGCTACGGGCCCGCCCGCAGCCGCGTCTTCAGCACCTTGCCGCTCGCGTTGCGCGGCAGCTCGCCGACGAACTCGACCTCCCTCGGCACCTTGTAGTTGGCCATCTCCCGCCGGGCCCAGGCGATCAGCTCGTCGCCGGTCAGCGTCGCGCCGCGCCTGCGTACCGCGTACGCCTTGCCGACCTCGCCGAGCCTGCCGTCCGGCACCCCGACGACCGCCACCTCCGTGACGTCCGGATGCCGCCCGATGAGCAGCTCTATCTCGGCCGGGTAGGCGTTGAAGCCGCCGACGATGAACATGTCCTTGATCCGGTCGGTGATCCGCAGATTGCCGTCCGCGTCCAGCACCCCCACATCGCCCGTCCGGAGCCAACCGTCCGCCGTGATGGCCTTCTTGGTCTCCTGCGGGTCCTCGAAGTAGCCCGACATCACGTTGTAGCCGCGCACGACGATCTCCCCCGGCGACCCGGGCGGCAGTTCGGCGTCGTCGGGGCCCACGACCTTGACCTCGGTGTCGGGTATCGCCCGCCCCGAAGTGCCCGAGATGACCTCGGCCCGGTCGCCCCGGCGGCACATCGTGACCGTGCCGGACGCCTCCGTGAGGCCGTACGCGGTCAGCACGGTGGCGATCCGCAGTTCGCTGCGCAGCCGCTCCACGAGTTCCAGCGGGACGACCGCCGCGCCCGTCACCACCAGCCGCAGCGCCGACAGGTCGTGCGCGCCGCGCGCCGGATGGTCCAGGATCGACTGGTGCAGGGTGGGCGGGCCGGGGAGTACGGAGATCCGTTCGGCCGCGATGTTGGCGAGCGCGGTGTCCACGTCGAAGACCGGCTGCGGCACCATCGTCGCGCCGCGCACCAGGCAGGCGATGACGCCCGCCTTGTAGCCGAAAGTGTGAAAGAACGGGTTGACGATCAGATAGCGGTCGCCCGCGACCAGCCCCGCGAACTCGCTCCACACCTCATAGACGCGCAGGGTCTGCTCATGGGTGATCACCACGCCCTTGGGCCGGCCCGTCGTGCCCGAGGTGAAGGTGATGTCGGAGGGGTCGGACGGCCGCACCGCGTCCGCCCGCTCGCGCACGACGCGCGGCGCGACCCCGTCGCCGCCCGCCAGGAACTCCTTCCAGCTGCGGAAGTCGGCCGGCGCGTCGTCGGACAGCACCACGACCTCACGGAGGTGCGGCAGCCCGGGGAGCGGGGCGGGGGCGGTGCCAGGGGCGGCGGGGGTCTGCCCGGCGCTCGAAGCGGGGTCCCGGCCGGCCTCCGGAGCGCGGCGCTCGTCCTGGGCCGCGCCCGGCCCCTCCCCCGCCGCCCGCCGCAGCGAGGCGACGTACGACGTGCCCAGGAAGGTGCCGGTGATGAACAGGAGCTTGGCGCGGGTGCGTTCCAGGACGTACGCGGCCTCGGCCCCCTTGAAGCGGGTGTTGACCGGGACGAGCACGCCCCCCGCGCTCACCGAGCCCAGCGCCGAGACGATCCAGTCGACGGTGTTGGGGGCCCAGACCGCGACCCGGTCGCCGGGCTCGACTCCGGCCGCGATGCAGGCCGCGGCGGCCCGTTCGACCCGCTCGCCCAGCTCCGCGTACGAGAGCCGGGTCCGGCCGTCGACCACCGCCTCGCGCTCGCCGTATCGCTCCGCGGCCGCCCGTACCAGCCCCGGGATACTCCCCAACTCCAGGTCACCGCACATCAAGAGCCTCCAGAGCCTCCACCGAAATAGCTGACTACCCGTCAGATTAGCGGTAGCGTTCCCCGCTGTCAGCAATGTCGCTGTCGACGGTGCCAGCACTGCCGACGGGCCATGGAGGTGGCGATGGGGGCAACCCTCAAGGACGCTACAGCGATCGTCGGCATAGGGCAGACGGCGTTCGCCAGACAACTGCCCGAATCCGAGAAGACCCTGGCCTGCCGCGCGATCACCGCCGCGCTCGCGGACGCGGGCATCGATCCGTCCGAGGTCGACGCCTTCGCCTCGTACACGATGGAGGAGACCGACGAGGTCGAGGTCGCCAAGGCGATCGGCGCGGGCGACGTGACGTTCTTCTCCAAGACCGGTTACGGAGGCGGCGGTTCCTGCGCGACCGTCGCCCATCTCGCCGGGGCGATCGCCACCGGGCAGGCGAGCGTCGGCGTGGCCTGGCGGTCCCGCAAACGCGGCTCGGGGCCGCGCCCCTGGAGCAACACCACGGCCCAGCTCCCCACCCCCGCCCAGTGGACCCGCCCGTACGGGCTGCTGCGCCCCGCCGACGAGATCGGCATGCTCGCCCGGCGCTATATGCACGAGTACGGCGCGACCCGCGACCACCTCTTCAACGTCGCGCTCGCCTGCCGCAACCGGGCCAACCAGAACCCCGCCGCGATGATGTACGAGCGCCCGATGACCCGCGAGTCGTACATGACGGCCCGCTGGATCAGCGAGCCGCTCTGCCTCTTCGACAACTGCCTGGAAACGGACGGTGCGCTGGCCTGCGTCATCGTCTCGGCCGAGCGGGCCCGCGACTGCCGGCAGCGGCCCGTCTACGTCCACTCGGTCGCCCAGGGCCTGCCCGCCCAGCACCACGGGATGGTCAACTACTGGACGGACGACCCGCTGACCGGCCCGTCCTGGACCGCCGCCCGACACCTGTGGAAGTCCGCGGACTTCGGGCCGCAGGACGTCAACGTGGCGCAGATCTACGACGCCTTCACCCCGCTCATCCCGCTCTCCCTGGAGGGGTACGGCTTCTGCGGACGCGGTGAAGGAGCCTCCTTCACCGAGGGCGGCGCGCTGGAGAGCGGCGGCCGGCTCCCGATCAACACCGGGGGCGGCGGGCTGAGCGAGGCGTATGTACACGGCTTCAACCTGATCACCGAAGGCGTCAAGCAACTGCGCGGCGTATCCACCGCCCAGGTCCCGGACGCCTCGACCTGCCTGGTCACGGCGGGCGAGGGCGTCCCGACGTCGGCCCTGCTGCTGAGAAGTTGAAGGCCGCAGGCCGAACGCCGCGCGGCGAGCGGCGGGGTTCGGCCCGTCGGCTGCGAACTGCGAGCTGCGAACTGCGAGTTGCGGGGTTCGGTCCGCCGGCTGCGAGCTGCGAACTGTGAACTGTGAACTGCGAGTCGAGAGGAACTGACTGACAGATGACAGATTCTGTTACCGGACTTTTGATACCTGTCCCCGATGAGGACGGCGCGCCCTTCTGGGAGTACGCGGCGCGCGGCGAACTCCGCGTCCAGGCGTGCGCCGGCTGCGGCGAACCGCGCTTCCCGCCCCGCCCCTGCTGCCCGCGCTGCCAGTCGTTCGACAGCGAGTGGCGCCGGATGACCGGTCGCGGCCGCATCTGGTCGTATGTACTGCCGCACCCGCCCCTGCTGCCCGGTTACGCGGCCCTGGCGCCCTACAACACGATCGTGGTCGAGCTGGCCGAAGCGCCCGCGATCCGGCTGGTCGGAAATCTGGTCACCTCGGCGGACGCCCCGATCAACTCCGTCGACCCCGCCAAGCTCCGCATCGGCGCCGCGGTGAAGGTCGCCTTCCATGACACGGGCGAGGGCTTGACGGTCCCGCGCTGGCTGCTGGAGCGGCCATGACGGCCAAGGCCGTACGCGTCGAGATGGCCGCCGGAGACGGGGACGGCGGCGGGGGCAACGTCGGAGTCGCGGTCGTCACCATCGACCGCCCAGAGCGGCACAACGCGATCGATCTGCCGACGGCGGCCGAACTGACCGACGTCTGGCGCGGTTTCCGGCACGACGACGCCGTCCGCGCCATCGTCCTGACCGGCGCGGGCGAGCGCGCCTTCTGCACCGGCATCGACCGGTCGGCCGAGGTGCCGCAGCCCGGCTCGCCGTACTCCATGGACGATCCGCTGCTCGCCATCGGGCCGAAGGCGAACGACCTGTGGAAGCCGGTGATCGCGGCCGTCAACGGGATGGCCTGCGGCGGTGCCTTCTATCTGCTGGGCGAGAGCGAGTTCATCATCGCCTCCGAGGACGCCGCCTTCTTCGACCCGCACACCACCTACGGCATGGTCAGCGCCTACGAGGCGATCTCCATGGCGCAGCGGATGCCGTTCGGCGAGGTCGCCCGGATGTCGCTGATGGGCACGGCCGAGCGGCTGTCCGCGAGGAGTGCCCACCGGACCGGACTGGTCTCCGAGATCACGCCGCCCGGCATGGCGGCAGCGGCCGCGGTGCGCGCCGCCGCCGTCATCGCGTCCTACCCGACCGAGGCGGTGCAGGGGACGGTGCGGGCCCTCTGGGCGGCGAAGGAGGCGGCGCGCACGCAGGCGCTCGCGCACGCGCCGCATCTGATCGCGCTGGGCAACATCGAGCCGGAGCGGCAAGCGGATCTCTTCACGGCGCGCACCCGCGAGTTCCGCACGCGGTGACGGGCACGGGATGACGGGCACGGGATGACGGGCACGGGGCGGCTGGCACGGGCAAACCGGCACGGGGTCGCGGGACGCGACCTCGTGCGGGCACGAACAACCCCCCTGGCCGGCGAACCGGCCGGGGGTCAGCTGCGGTTGACGCTGGTGACCTCGCAGCGGGTCACCTCGGAGCCGTCGCCGGTCCCGGTGTAGGGCGTGGTGGCCTCGCTCTCCGCCGTGGCGCTGGAGGTCACGCTGAGGTTGCTGACCGTCGCGGTGCCGACCGAGGTCTTGCTCGCTGTCTGGAACTCGACGGTGATGTTGTACGAGTAGTCGGACGTCGAGCTGGTGTTGTTGACCTTGAGCTTGGCGAGCATGTTCTTGCCGGAGGCGTCGAACCCGCAGCTCGCTATGTCGACGTCGCGCTTGGCGTCGCCGGCCCGGCTGCCGCCCGAGCCGATGCCACCGGAACTGGAGCTGGAGCTGGAGGACGAACCGCTGTCGCCGCTTCCGCCGCTGGAGCTACCGCTCGATCCACCACAGCCGCCGCCGTGCGAGCCACGTGCTCCCGTGAGCGCGACAACCGCGATCCCGAACACAGCGATTGCGCGCGCATGACGAAGCTTCACGCTTCTACCCCCGAAGTTTGAACCCAGAAATTTGGCTGGAATGGGCACCCAGTTGACGGGCGCACGTCAGATTAGCAATGACGTCCCACGCCCCCAAATCGTCAGGGCGCCGACTCAGGACACGGAGTCGAGGACGCACTTGGTGATGCGCTTGGTTGCAGTGGAGTCGGTGGGAAGGACGTCGACGTTCCCGGTCTCGCCACCGTCCAGCGTCGTCACCGCGGTTCCGCTGGTCAGGAGCTTGCCGACGTTGTCCTTGAAGTCCACCTCGACGGTGTACGCCACCGAGACGCTGCTCGTGTTGCGGACCTCGACGGTCGCGGCGCTGCGGCTCCCCGTCCCGTTCCGCGAACCGGTCTTCGACCCGCGCCTCTTGCCGGTGCCGGAGGCCCCGACGCACTTGATGACCCGCGCCTCCGCCTGGCCGGTACTCGCGCTGCTCGTGGAACTGTCGGTGCTGCCGCTCGACGAGCTGCCGCTGTAGTCGTCGTCGCCGTAGTCGTCGCTGTCGTCATCGTCATAGTCGCTGCGGTAGCCACTGGAGCCGCTGGAGCTCGACCCGGAGCTGGAGCTGTCGCTCGAACTGCTGCTGCACCCACCGCCGCCGCTCCCGTGGCTGCGGCTCCCGTGACCGCCGTGCCCGCCGCCCCGGAATCCGGTCAGCGAGACGAGAACGACGAAGACCACTGCTGTGAGTCGCATATGACGACGTGCCGTGTTTCCCATGTTTCCCCCGATGGAAGCGATGAACGCGCCACGCTAGCAGCGCCCCGCACCCCCCGACGCCGCTGCCCCGGATGGCGACTCCCCCGGGCCCGGCGTAGCGTCGTAACGCCTACAGAGAACGGGGTCGAAGCCCATGGTGCGCAACGTGATCGGCTCCGTGGTGGCCGTCATCGGGGCGGCAGCCGCCGTCCGCAGCCCTTTCAAGCCCTGGTACCAAGGCCGTCAGGGGCGTGATTTCGCCGTTGACGACCTCTTCCGGGGCATCACGTCCGACCGTCCCGATCTGGCGGCTTCCCTGCTGCTGCCGATGGCGTTCGCGGCCGTGCTCGCCCTCATCGGGCTACTGCTGCGCTCGCGGCTGCTGACCGGCTTCGCGGGCGTGGTGGCGCTGGGCTTCACCGTGCTGTGGATGGTCCGGCAGGGGCAGGAGTCCGGCACGCTGACGGTCGGCGGCGACGGCGAGGGGCTCGGCCTGGGCGTGGCCTACGCGTTCGGCGGCGGGCTGCTGCTGCTGATCGCGGCCGTCATCATGAGCGGCCGCCGCTCGCTCGGCCGCAGGCCCTCCGACACCGGCGGTCCCGGCCAACCGCACGCCCCGTACCCGGAGGTCGACTCCATGGGCTGGGACACCCAGGGGCACATGGGGCACCACCAGCCGATGCCGGAACAGGGGCCCACGACGCAGACTCTCCCGGTCCAAGAGGACGTCGGCCAGTACCCGACCCAGTACCCGGACCAGTACCCGGGCCAGGAGACCACCGGCGGGCACCCGGTCCCGCCGCCGCCCGCCCAACAGCCGTCCGTGCAGCAGCCACCCGTACATCATCAGTCGGCCACGCCCCCGGACCCCGAGCAGCAGGCCCCCTGGCCCGACCAGTCCTACGGAGAGCCGGCCCCCTGGGAAGCGCCCGCCGACCGGCCCCCGGCGCAGCAGCCCCCGGACGGCCCGCGCTGGTGAGCGGCGGCCGGCCGTCGAACCACGACTACGCCGAGCGCCCCGTCCCCGTTCCCTTCACCGCGTCCAGCGCGTACACGCAACGGTCCTTGCTGCACGCGTAGACGACGCCGGCGGCCACCACCGGCGAGCCGGTGATCTCGCCGCCCGTCGCCAGCTTCCAGCGCAGTTGTCCGCCCACCGCGTCGAGCGTGTAGAGGCAGTGGTCGGCCGAGCCGAAGTGCACCCGGCCGTCCGCGACGACCGGGGACCCGATGACGTCGCCGCCCGCCGCGAAGCGCCACTTGGGCGTGCCGGTGACCGCGTCCAGCGTGTAGAGCGCGCCACCGCTGCCGAGGTGGACCGAGCCGTCGGCGACGAGCACCGGTTCGACGCTCTGCCGCGACTCGGTCGCGATCCGCCAGCGGTCCCGGCCGTCGGCCGCGTCCAGCGCGTAGACCGTGCCGAGGTAGTCGGCGACGTACACGCCGCCGCCCGTGACGGCCGGCCCCGGGGCGTACGCGGGCGGGCTGAGGAAGACGGCGGGCGCCTCGAAGCGCCAGCGCACTTCGCCGCGCGCGATGTCGATGGACAGCACGCGCGTCCCCGCGGTCACATACACGGACCCGTCGGCCGCCGGCAGCAGCCGCATCGGCACGCCGCCGCACGAGGCCGCGTCGCCCACCGGGTACGACCAGCGCTCGGTGCCGGTGCGGGCCTCCAGGGCGCGCAGCCGGGCGTCGGCCCAGACGAAGACCGTGCCGTCGTGGATGGCGGGGCCCGCCTCGGGCGTCTCGAAGTCGGCCTGCGCGCCGCTCATCTCCCACAGCAGCTCGCCGCTGGCCGCTTCCCACGCCTGGACGCCGCCGCCGCGGGTTCCGGTGACGACGGTGCCCCGGTCCACCTGTACGGAGTAGACCCAGCCGTCGGTGTTCAGCCGCCACCGCTCGGTGCCGTCCGCCGCGTCGAGCGCGTACAGGCTCGGCCCGTCGGAGGCGTGGATACGGCCGCCGGCGACCGCCATGGCCCAGGCGACCTCGCGGGTCTTGAACTGACGGCGGCCGGTGGCCACGTCGAGGGCGTGCACTTCGAACGAGGTGACGTAGAGCCGGTCGTCGGCGACGGTCGGGGTGCCCCACACGTCGTTCGACATCCGGAACCGCCATGGCCGCCAGCGCGCGGGCGCACCCGGCGCGCCCTGTGCGGCGGCCGGTTCGCCGGACTGGCCGACGGGCGAGCCGGAGCCCGGTCCGATCCCGCCGATCGCGCTGTCACCGGCCGGGGAGGGTGCGGGCACGGCCGCCGCGGGGGCGTCCGTACTCACCGCGCCCGCCAGCCCCGGCATGGGGCCGGCCGCGCCGTTGGGCGGTCGCACCCAGGCGGTGGCGGGGCCGCCGTCCGGCTGCGCCTGTGCGTGGCCCTGCGCGTCACGGCCGTCCGCGACCCGCGGACCGGGCCCGATCGGCACCTGGGAGCCGGGCAGCCGTACGGGTCCATCGCGGCCGGGCCCGCCGACGGCCGCCGACGGGACGGGGGCGTGCGCGACGGGCGCGGGGGCGCGCGTGGGCGCTGCGGTGGGCGCGGCGTGCGCGCCCCGTCCCGAGCGCCCCGGGCCCTCGGGGCCCTCGCCGGGGTAGCCGGCCGGCTCGGGGCCGACGGTCATGCTGCGCGGGTCGCCGCCGTGCCGTGCGGCCGGGCGGTCCCGGCGCGCCGCGCCGGGACCGCCGGGGCCCACGGGCGAGCCGCGCCAGGCAGCGTCCCAGTCGGAGCCGCCGACGGCCTCGCCGGCGCCCGGCGCGGGCTCGTACGCAGGGGGCGGCGGCAGCACCGGGGCCTGCGGGGCGGCGGCACCGCGCGGCGGCGGCTCCTGCGGCGCACGGCCGCGTCCGGCTCCGGAGTCCCGGCCCGCGCCAGCGGCTGCTGTCGCGCCCGCGGCGGCTTTCGCGGCGGCCACCCGGCCGCCGCGTCGCTGCTCTATCATCGCGACGGCCCGGCCGGGCAGCCAGGCCGACGCCGTACCGCTGTCGTCGTCGCCGGAGCCGAAAAGGTGCGGCGCGAGCTGTGACTGGAGGTCGGCGGGGCTCGGCCGGTGCTCGGCGGCCATGCCCATACAGGAGTCGATGAGCGGCCGAAGCTCGTCCGGCAGCCCGTCGAGATCGGGGCCCTCCCGGAGCAGCATGAAGACCGTCTCGACCGGATTGGCGCCGTGGAACGGGGCGTGCCCGGTGGAGGCGAAGACGAGCGTCGAGCCGAGCGAGAAGACATCGCTCGCGCCGGTCACACTGCGTGAGTCCCGCGCCTGCTCGGGCGACATGTAGGCCGGCGTGCCCACCGCCACGTTGGTCATCGTCAGCCGGGTGTTGGACACCCCGGAGGCGATGCCGAAGTCGATGACGCGCGGACCGTCCTCGACGACCAGCACGTTGGAGGGCTTGAGGTCGCGGTGGACGAGCCCCGCGCCGTGGATGGACTGGAGGGCTTCGGCGATCCCGGCCGCCAGCCAGCGCACGGCTTGCGCGGGCATCGGGCCGCACTCGTTGATTATTTCTTCCAGGGAGGGCGCCGGGACGTACGCGGTGGCCAGCCAGGGCACCGCGGCGCGCGGATCGGCGTCCACGACGGCAGCCGTATAGAAGCCGCTGACCGCGCGGGCCGCTTCCACTTCACGTGTGAAGCGGACCCGGAACAGCTGGTCCTCGGCGAGCTCGGTCCGTACCGTCTTGATCGCTACCCGCCGGCCTGATGCCGAGCGGGCGAGATAGACCAGCCCCATGCCGCCGGCACCGAGTCGGGCGAGCACCTCGAACGGGCCGATCCGTCTCGGGTCGTGCTGCGTCAGCTGCTCCACTACTTACCTGCCACCTCCCCGTGGGTCCCCCGTGCAGCGTCTCACTGCCAACCGTCCTGGGGTACACAGCCTGATTCTTCCTGGCTCAGGCGGCGGTTGCGAACCCGGGGGCGCTTGGTCGCGTCCCGGGCACCCCGTCGGACGGGTCGGAACACGGCCGTCCCTTGCCCGCAAAGCTCTGCGGCGCATCGGACGGCTGGTCGGACGAGCAGCCCAAAACCCTTGCCGGGCTGCGCCGTCCGCAGTCCGACAAGGGTAGTTGGAAGTTCCCCGGCGGTGGCCGGGGAGCCGTCAGTCCTCTTCCGCGAGGTCGATGACGGCGAAACTCGCCCCCTGGTCGTCGATCACAATCGCGAAACGGCCGTACGGCGTGTCTTGCGGCTCCCGGCTGACGCGGCCCCCCAGCTGCCGGGCTCTGCGGACCGCCGCGTCACAGTCCGCCACCGCGAAGTAGGTGAGGAAGTGGGCGGGCAGCTCGGCCGGGAAACTGTCGTCGAGGACACAGCGGCCACCGACCGCGTGCTCGGCGTCGACGGGCTGCCCGGCGGGCGCCCAGATCTTGAAATCGAAGACGCTGGGGGCGGGATTCGCCTGGTCAGGGGCGGTCTGGTCGGGGTCGGGGTCGGAGTCGGGGTCGGAGTCGGGGTCGTCAAGGTCGGCGGACTCCCCTGCTTTCGCCGCGTCCGCCCGCTCGGGGCCTGCCCGCTCGGGGCCTGCCCGCTCGGGGCCTCCCCGCTCCGAGCTCGGCTGCTGCCCGAGGCTCTCCCCCGCCATCTCAAAGCCGAAGACCTTGCCGTAGAAGGCGTCCACCGCCTCGGGCTCGCGGGTGTAGACCTCGGTCCAGCAATACGTGCCGGGGACGTCCTGACGTTCGAAACCGGGATGGCTGCCCGGCTGCCAGCAGCAGAAGACCGCGCCGCCCGGGTCGGCGGCCATCAGCATCGCGCCGAATTCGCCGACCTGCGTCGGATCCATGATCACTTGGCCGCCGGCCTCCCGGATCGCCGCCGCGGCACGGGCCGCGTCCTGGACCGCGAAGTACAGATTCCAGACGGTGGGCATCCGGCCGTCGGGCTTGGGTGCGAGGGCCGCGACGCGCTTTCCGTCGAGGAGGGCCTGTGTGTAGCGGCCGTATTTCTCCTCGCCGCCCTCGAAGGTCCAGCCGAACAGCTCACCGTAGAAGCGCTTGCCCGCTTCCAGGTCGGGCAGCATGACGTCCGCCCAGCAGGGCGCACCGTCCACGAATGCGGCCATGGGACCGGTTCCTCCCGTGTAAGGGATACGTACGAAGGGTGCGAAACTGTCGCATTCGCAACGCTAACCGGGGATCTTCCATTGCGCCCGAGCCATGCTCGAACACCCGGTTCATTTTAGTCGTGCCGTGCCAAAGGAGTACGGCACTTCCGCACATCGCCCGCAAAAGTTATCCACAGCCTGTTGATAAGACGAATCGCCGGTACGGCCCAGGCCCCGGCGACAGAACTGTCCGATAACGCTCGCTCCCCATTCCGCCAGGGCTGCCCGCCGACCGGCGCTGAGCTGGATGTTCTCGACCACAGCCGCCAGTCTCCCCATTTGCATGCGGCCAAATCGCGCCCCTCTCACCCCTCGGTAAGCTGACGGCATGACAGGACAAGTTCGAACCGTCGACGGCAGAGTGGCCGGGCGTCGCGGCCAGGCGACGCGGCAGAAGCTGCTCGACTGCCTCAGCGAAATGCTCAGTTCATCGCCCTACCGGGACGTCAAGGTCATTGATGTCGCCCGGAAGGCGGGGACGTCCCCTGCGACCTTCTACCAGTACTTCCCCGACGTAGAGGGCGCTGTCCTCGAAATCGCGGAGGAGATGGCCAAGGAAGGCGCGAGCCTGACCTCTCTGGTCGCAGGCCGCACCTGGATCGGCAAATCGGCCTGGCAGGCGGCCGAGGAACTGGTCGATGGCTTCCTCTCCTTCTGGCGCAAGAACGACGCGATTCTGCGCGTCGTGGACCTCGGCGCGGCGGAGGGCGACAAGCGGTTCTACAAGATCCGCATGAAGATCCTCAACGCCGTCACCAACTCCCTCACCGACTCCATCAAGGACCTTCAGGCGAAGGGCAAGGCCGACAAGGACGTCAGCCCCGCCGCCATCGCCGGCTCGCTCGTCGCCATGCTCGCCGCGGTCGCCTCGCACCAGAAGGGCTTCACGAGCTGGGGCGTCAAACAGGCCGAACTCAAGCCGAACCTCGCCCTGCTCGTCCACCTCGGCATCACGGGCAAGAAACCGACGAAGTAACCGACGAAGCAACCCCAGCCGCCGAAGCGGGCAGCGCCGGCGCTCACACGCCGACTGCGACGCGCCGCGCCGAAAGCGCGGCGGCCCGCTTCGCTCCACTTCGACGCACGGGGCCGTAGCCCCCATCCCGTCCTGCCATAGCTGCGCCTCGCACACGGGCGCCGACCATCCCTCCGGAGAAGAGAGCCGAGGAGGGGCGGGCGGCGCCCGTGTGCGCGCGGCGGGCTGCGCGCGGCGGGCTGCGCCGCGGGCACGACGCATGGCGTGCGACGGGCGACGAGTTGGGGACGGCGGGCGACGGGGTTGCGCCGCAGGCGCGGGCTTGCGCCCCCCGCGCATGCCGCGTCCCGCAAGCCCCCTCCCCGCCCTCAGCCGCGCGGCTCCAGCCTGAACAGTCGGATCTCCCGTTCCACCCGCGCCTGATAGCTCGCGTACGGCGGCCAGAACTTCAGCGCCGCCTTCCAGACCGCCTCGCGCTCCGCCCCCTCCAGCAGTCGCGCCCGTACGGGGATGTCGCGGCCCTTCCAGTTGACGTTCGCGTCCGGGTGCCGCAGCAGATTCCCGGTCCAGGCCGGATGGCCCGGCCGCCCGAAGTTGCTGCCGATCAGCACCCAGCTGCCGCCCTTCTCGGGCATGCAGGCCAACGGCGTACGCCTCGGCTGCCCGCTCTTGGCACCCGTCGCCGTCAGGATCACGCCCGGCAGCATCGTGGCGCTCAGCAGCACCCGGCCCCTCGTCAGCCGGTGCACCGCGCGGTCCATCGCCGGGATCACATGCGGCGCGATCCGCCCGAACATCCGGGTCGAGGAGACCCGCTGCACCATCCGCGCCCCTACGGCCATCAGCCGCTCACCGCCTCTCGCGCCTGGCCCTGGCCCTGGCCCTCGCCCTGTTCCGCCCGAGCCTCCTGAGACTCCCCCGTCCCAGAGCCGAACAGACCTGACTGCTCGGCCGCATGCGCGCGGAGCCGCTGCACGGGCCCGAACAGCAATTCGTCGGAAGCGGCCCGCTTGAACGCGAGGTGGGCGTCGTGCTCCCAGGTGAAGCCGATACCGCCGTGCAGTTGCACCGCCTCGCCCGCCACGGCCCGCAGCGCCTCCAGCGCTTGCGCCAGCGCCAGCCCGCCGACCGCGCGCCGGCTCGCGTCCACCTCCGCTGATGTCGCAGCCCGTCCGGTTCCACTGGACCCACTGGACCCACTGGCCCTGTTGGCCCCGTTGGCCCCGTTGGCATCGGCCGCTCCGCCGGAGTCGGCCCCGGAGTCGCCTGCCCCGGCGGACCACGCCGCGTAATAGGCCGCAGAGCGTGCCACCTGGACCTGTACGTACAGGTCCGCGAGCCGGTGTTGCACCGCCTGGAAGGACCCGATCGGGCGGCCGAACTGTTCCCTGGACCGCACATATTCGACCGTCCGCGACAGCGCGCGATCCGCCGCGCCGACCGCCTCCGCCGCCAGCGCCGCAGCCGCCCCCGCGCCAACCGCCGCCAGCGCGGCCGAGACATCCAGCTCGTCGCTCGCGCCCAGCAACTCGGCCGGTGCGTCACGCAGTTCGATACGGGCCTGCGGCCGGGTCTCGTCCAGCGCGGTGAGGCGCGTACGGACCAGCCCCGCGCCCCCAGCGCACGCCCCAGCGCCCACCGCGCCCGCTTCCGCCCCCGCTTGCCTCTCCGCTCCCTTCTCCGCTTCCGTCCCCGCCCCCGTCCCCGCCTCCGGCCGTACGACGAAGATCAGAGTGCGGCTGCGGGCATAACCCCCGGTGTGGGCGGCCACCAGCAGCAGCCCGGCACTGTGGCCGTCGAGGACCTGGTCCGCCTCGCCGTACAGCCGCCATCCGCCGGCCTCCGCCCGCGCCTGCACCCCGCCAGCGCGACCGCCGCCCGCCCACCCGCCGTCGTGCCCGCCGGTCAGTCCGAGCGCGGCGGACAGCACGGCGCCGGGCACGGCGAGTGCGCCGGTCAGCTCACCGGAGGTGATGCGCGGCAGCAGCGCGGCGCGCTGCGCGGCGGTGCCGAGCGCGGCGATCAGCGGTGCGACGAGCGCCGCCGTGGCGATGAGGGGTGAGGGCAGTAGTACCCGGCCGGTCTCCTCGCAGGCCAGGGCCAGTTCCGTGGCCCCGCAGCCCACTCCGCCGTACTCGGCGGACACCGCCAGTCCTGGCAGCCCCAGCTGCTCGGCCAGCCGCCGCCACAGCTCCTCGTCGTAACCCGCCGCGGTACGTGCCGCGGCCTTGACCTCGTCCGGTCCGCAGCGCTTGAGCAGCAGTTCGCGCAGCGTGCGGCGGATCTCGTCCTGCTCCTCGGTGAACGCGGCATCCATCGGCGGGCTCCTCCCGGCCGTACAACCCAATCCGTCGGATCTGACGGGCCGTCATACTAGAGACGGCACTGACACTTTCCTAGGGCCGCGATGCCTGCGCGAGGCGGCGGTCGGCAGCCGCTCCCCCTGCCGACCCGCGATAATCTGATGTACCGTCAGATTCATGTCCGCTGCCCGACGCGCCGACGCCCGCCGACTCCAACCCCAGGGCCGGCACGGCCCGCACCAGCCGCACGACCCTCCGCGCCGACGCGTCGCCGTCGCCGGGGTCGCGCTCGCGGACTGCGGGCGGGTCGACGAGGCCACCCCGTACGCCCTGCACGCACAGGCGGCCCGCCGCGCCCTCGCCGACTCCGGGCTCGACCGCTCGGTCATCGACGGCCTCGCCTCCGCCGGGCTGGGCACACTCGCCCCGGTGGAGATCGCGGAATACCTCGGCCTGCGCCCCACCTGGGTCGACTCCACCACGGTCGGCGGCTCCACCTGGGAAGTGATGGCCGCCCACGCGGCGGACGCCATCGCCGCCGGTCACGCCAACGCGGTACTGCTCGTCTACGGCTCCACCGCCCGCGCGGACATCAAGGCCAAGCGGCGCACATCGAACCTCGCCTTCGGAGCGCGCGGCCCGCTCCAGTTCGAGGTCCCCTACGGCCACACCCTGGTCGCCAAGTACGCGATGGCCGCCCGTCGGCACATGCACGAGTACGGGACGACGCTGGAGCAACTGGCCGAGATCGCCGTGCAGGCGCGCGCCAACGCCGCGCGCAACCCGGACGCGATGTTCCGCGACCCGATCTCGGTGGACGAGGTCCTGGCCGGCCCGATGATCGCCGACCCCTTCACCAAACTGCACTGCTGCATCCGCTCGGACGGCGGCTGCGCCGTGCTGATGGTGGCCGAGGACTACGTGCCCGACACGGTCAAATCGCCGGTGTGGGTGCTGGGCTCCGGCACCTCCGTCTCGCACGCCGGCATGTCGGAGTGGGAGGACTTCACGGTCTCTCCGGCAGCGGTCTCCGGGCGGCTCGCGTTCGAGCGGGCGGGCGTGCGGCCCGCGGACATCGATGTGGCCGAGATCTACGACGCCTTCACGTACATGACCCTGGTGACGCTGGAGGATCTGGGATTCTGCGCGAAGGGCGAAGGCGGCGCGTTTGTGGAGAAGGGCCGGCTGCTGCGGGACGGCGAGCTGCCGACGAATACGGACGGCGGTGGCCTGTCCGCCTGCCATCCGGGGATGCGCGGGCTGTTCCTGCTGGTCGAGGCGGTCCGACAGTTGCGCGGCGAGGCGGGTGCGGGGCAGGCCCGCAAACCGGGCGGCCGCCTCCCGCGACTCGCGGTCGCCTCGGGCACGGGAGGCTGGTTCTGCTCCTCGGGAACGGTCATCCTGGGACGCGACTGACCGACGGTCCGCCGTCATATGGACGGACGGACGGGCGGACGTGCGGATGGCCGGCCCGGCCGACCGGCGCACCCCGTATCAGCGCACGCCCCGCCCGCACGCCCCAGCGCACCTCGCGCGCCGGCTCGACCACGCACTCCACGCGCCCCACGCGCCCCACCCCCCACCCCGTACCCCGTAC